>NZ_JBFTZW010000012.1:0-75881 GCF_056406555.1 Arthrobacter sp. P1_B4 | reverse complement strand
CCTGGCGGGTTACTTCCGGAAAGCGGTGTGACCGCAGTCCGCGGCGGGTGAAAGAGTGCATGCTGGAGAGCATAGTTGCAGCCTCTGTCAGCCCCTGTGAGCCGTAGCGAAAGTCTTTGTTGTGACACCGATCGTGATGAAAGTTGTGGGCTGGGATGCGCCGGTTCAGCTTTGCTTGGCGGCCCAGCCGGCAACGCGCTGTGTGCATTCCTCTTCGGAGAGGTCCTCGACCCGAGTCATGATGGACCAGCGCACACCGTAGGGGTCGCGGATGCTGGCGAATCGGTCTCCTGACACAAAGGTGGACAGCGGCTCCCGGATGGTAGCTCCTGCCCGCTCGGCGCGCGCGACGAGGGCGTCCGCATCCGCGCAGTAGAAGCCGACGGAGTAGCAATCATCCTCGCCGTTCGGCGCCGGGACGAGGTGGTAGTCCGGGTTGGGCTCACCGATTTGGAGCCGTCCCTGACCGAAGTCCAGCTCGGCGTGGACCACCATTCCGCCGATCTCGGTCGCATTGACGGTGCGGGCGCCGAAAACGTCCTGGTAGAACGTGATCGCCTCCTTCGCCGAGGGAATCGCAAGGAATGGCGTGAGGCTCGTGAAGCCGTGCGGGATGCCGGATGTTGTGTGCTTGCCGTCGGCGGCTGCGGTCAGTTCGGGGCTTGTAGTATCACTCATAGATCTCACGGTACGCACGCGTCCGCCCAGCGGCTTGGTGAATTGCGACAGCCTGGATAAGGAGTATCCGCCCATGGTGGTTTCGTTCAAGGGAATCCTCTACCCTGCCCGGCTTCCCACGTTTCACCGTGTGCCCGCGCCGGAGTCCGTGTCGGACCTGGTGCAGTGGTTTTGGATCCCCGAATGGGACATTGAGCCGGGGCACACGTCACGCCAGCATCTGATCGCATTCCCTGCATCCAACCTTGTTGTCCAGAAGGATCGTGTTGAGTTCGCAGGCCCGACAACACGTGGATCACATCGCGACCTCACAGGCCGGGGCTGGGCGGTGGGGGCTCTCCTGCGTCCCGCGCTGGTTCCGCGTTTCACGCACGATCCAGGGAGCCTGCGGGATTCCCAGCTGCCACTGCCGCTTGCGGATCTGCATGCCTCAGTGTCGGAGCCCATGGGCGGACCCGATCCACAGGAGCGTCGGCAACACGCTGTGGAGGCTTTCGCTGGTTGGCTGGTAGCGCAGCGTCCGGAGGTGTCAGAGGAGGGCATTCTTGCCAACGCGATGATGGACATTATCGGAACGTGCAGCGACGTGCTCCGCATTGAGGACGTTGCGGCGCGTCTGTTTGTGTCGCCGAGAACCCTTCAACGGGTGGCGGGGAAGTACATCGGCCTGAGCCCGTCCGCGCTCATTCGACGGCGCCGCCTGCAGGAGGCCGCTGATCGGTCACGGACCGACCAGGCTGCAGACCTCGCGGGGATAGCTGCCGAATTCGGCTACACCGACCATGCCCATCTGACGAACGACTTCCAAAAGACCCTGGGATTCACGCCAAGCACGTACCGGCGGTCAGTCCTCCAGGATCGTGCCGGGAATCAGGACGGGGATTAGGTCCACGCGCGCTGCTGCCCTTAGGCGAGAAGTTTCCACTAGACGTTCCCTCTCAGCCGACTCGTTCTCTTAACCCGATTCGGTGTCTCGAAACCTTTGTGCCTCAAAACCCCAGGGATACGAGACGGAGGGATTAGGCCAGGCCCTCGCGCCGTGCTCTGGGCGCCATTTAGCGATCACAAAACGACGCCAAATAGCGCCGAAAGTCACGGTTTCGCCGAGTCCGGGCCGTTCCTTGTTTCTGCCGGTCAGTCCGTGGTCGACGTAGATCCGCTCAACGGGGACGCCAAGGGCGGCTAGGCCGTGGCGCTGCGCGGTCAGATCCTGGTCATTCGTGGACGCCCGGCCGTAGCCGAGGATGTGCGCAGTTGTGGGTGCAACTGCAGCTGTTGAGTCACCTAAGCGGGACAGTTTTGCGGGCGGGGTATACGCGAATCCTGGATCCCAGCATCTGTATGGGATTTTCACGGCGGGGGAGCGGGTCGAGGGTGTCGCGGTGGGGGACCGGCTTACGGGCATGTGCTGGTGTCGCACCCGGTGCCCATCCACGCCCAGCTGGAAGTGGTCTTGACAGGCTAACTACTTAGATAGAAGATCTAGTCATGAATGTTCCTGCCTCTGATCCGCAACCCACAGGAAGCGCGGACTGGCCAAGTGATTGGCTCCGGGCCACGCTTGGCTTCCTTGCGCTCCGTGCACTATCCGCCGGGCCCTCTTATGGATACGCGATCATCAGCGAACTAGAGCACCATGGGTTCGGCACCATAAAGGGCGGGACCCTGTACCCACTCCTCACCCGATACGAGACTGCCGGCCTGGTAACCACGGAATGGCGGGCCGGCGACGGCGGTCCCGGCCGCAAGTATTTCGCGCTGACAGATCAGGGCCGCGCCGAACTCACCCGCCTGAGCGCTGACTGGCTCCGCTTCGCCGTCACCAGCACCCATTACCTCGACCCCGAGCGGCTCACGAAGGAGATCCCCGCATGACGCAGCAGACCAACGATAAGAAATGGTTCGACCAGCTCGTCATGGAGCTACGTCTACGCCAGGTGCACGGGAGCGCCATCGGAGACACCATCGCAAGCACAAGGGAGCTCCTCGGCGACACCGGCCAACGGGCCGAGGAAGCGTTCGGGCCAGCCCGAGACTACGCTGCCGCGCTTGAACTCCCGTCCGAGCCGAAGCACGACTGGGTGCGAAAAGCACTCTGGCCGTCACTGCTCGGACTCCTGGCCTTCCTGCTCTTCAATCAGGCAATGGTGTCCTGGACGCGGTCGGAACCGCTGCTGGTTTCACCGGCGCAGCTAGCCCTCCTCGCTACACCAGTCGTTTTCCTGGCCTTCCTGCCGCTCTACCTCGACGCCTTCATACGGCGCATCTGGGTCTGTATCGGAATCACCGCTATTTGCGTCCTGTCAGGTCTCCTCTCAGCCTTCGCGACCCCTTCGAGCCGGGCCGAAGCATGGCTGGCGATCGACCCGCTGCCCTGGCTCATAGGCAGCGCTCTCGTGATGGTGGCACTTTCAACCATGAACACCATCCGGTCAGCCCACTCCGAGGACGACAACGACATCACCGATCCGCTCTCCGGGACGACGGACATCACCGGAAGAGGCGCGCGGGCAATCGTTCAGATAACTAACTGGTTGTTCCCAATACTCGCCATCGCCATGCTCGGCCTCGCGCTGTCATTCCGCTAGATCAGCGGGATGCCTGCAAGCATCCTGTCGCGGTGGGGGATCGGCTTACGTGCAGCAAAGGCCACAAATAGCGCTGTGAAAACGCGGCCATTTAGCGCTGCGACTCACAGGCCAAAGCAGAGCGAAGGGGAGGAATGCCGTTCCAGCAGGGCAGGCTCAGAGCGGGAGCCAGCAGTAACTGCTCAAACTCGCCAGTCCTGGTACCGCACGGGAAAGGTGCGTCCTAGGGCTGGTAGTACTCCTCTGTCGGAGTAAAGCCCACACGGTCCACTTTCCGGTGGTAGTGAACCCCGGTGAGTCCGCCCAGCACGGCGCCTATCAGGGCTATGGCGGCCACCGCGATGGCCGCAATGACGCCATCTAGACTGAGCGGCCCCTCGACCAGTGGTAGGCGAAGGAAACTGTTGATCGTGGTCAGGACATTGAATTGTCCCATGAACGCCAGCAGTGCCCCCGCACCGGATCCGATGACGCCCCACAGCCAGACCATGAGCCCCTGGCCGACGCCGTTGAAACGCGCCATCCGTCCTGCCACGTAGCCACCCGAAAAATAGGCGAGGAACTGGAGCGACAGAAGTATGAACATACCGGTCATGTCATCTGACGATTTCTGGCCGGCTCGGGCGAGCGGGTCCGTGACGGGCAAAATACCGGCCCTGCCGGCCGCCGCAACCAGAGCAACTAGCAAAACAGCCATTGCGGTCGAGACCAGCCAGCCGAAGAAGGCCGAGCCGATCTTGATGCCGCCGAACCGCTCCTCTTCTCGGGCGACCACGGTTTCACGGACAGCGGTGGCCGGGTCTTCCGGCAACATGCCGTCGACCGGGCGGCCTGTTTCATCGAAGTACCCGTCGTTCTCCCCATCGGCGAAAACACGGTCCGTCTCTTCGTAGAGGGCGTCAGCACTGTGGTCAGAAGCGCGACTTTCCGTTTGATCCAGGGGTTCASGAGTGCCGTCCCAGTCTGCGTCGAGCCGTCGCGCATCATCAGGACCGCTTGCGCTGCCCATCACGCATCCTCCCTTAAGTGATCTGCCGGGCCCACTTCTACTAGGCTCACTCCCCGGGTGAACCGTGCCGGACGCTATTAAAACTGCGCACTCAGCCCGGTTCACGAGGGGCTTTTGGGCCCGACCTAGTGTCTGGTGGTCGAGCCGAGTCGGTGTGAAGGCCGCGGACCGGGCGTTTAGGCCGAAACACGCAAGACGGACTAAGCCGGTCTTGGGCCCCCTGCTTCCCCTCCCGCCAGTTGGTTATTGCGGCCGCGCGGCCTGAGGCTCCGCTGCTTCGAGTTCATATGTGTGCAGACGAAACGGCGTCAACCGGGGGTGAAGAAGGCGCCGGGCCATGGGTCTAGCACTACGGCTGGACAGCATGGATCAGCGGGGGTGTCCTATTAAAAGGTGCGGTGGAGTTTTGCAGGACATCGACGTGGCGGGGGGAACTCTCCCGAAGCGACGTCAGAATCGATTTTCTTCCGCCCGGTGAGCAGACTGAGCACGGATCACCCGTTCCTCGCAGGGCGCGTCGAGGCAGGGTCCTTGGCCATCCGCGTCAGCGCCGAATTGGCCATCCAGTTCGGTGAGCTGGCACGGAGGCTGCAGCAGGAAGGGCTGGGTGCCGTAGATGAATTCCTTCGCCGTGGCTGACGGCTTTCCTGAACGCGTTGTTGCGCAGAATGATCTGTTTTCCGTGTCTGTCGTACCGGTTCGTCGTAGGCCGTGAGGCCGGGTGCAGCACCCAGATGTGCCCGGCGGGCGGGAGGTAGATCCCGAGGCCTCCGGCTCCGTTCCTGGACCCCGAAGCCCACGAACAAGCCCTGCCCCGGGCCCAATGGATCAATCGGGAAATCGGAGGAGCGGGCGCCGTGGTTTCTCCCGGCATGGACCCGTGAGGGCGTCCCACCTGACAGTGTGTCGTGTCAGTTGCGGGGCGGACCCTGCGCTTGTCGGGGATCTTGGAAGGTGTTGACGAACCGGGAGAGTTGTTCGAGAAGGTTTTCCCATCCGTCGAAGTCTGGCGAGACGGCGGCGCTTTCAGCCTCGAGGGCTGCTTTGAGTGCCGCTTCCCCGGCGTCAGTTATCTCTACCTGGAATTGCCGCCGGTCATGGGGGTTTCGTGTCCTCGTGATCAGGCCTCCCGCCTCCAGACGGGCCAGCACGCGGCCCAGGGTCTGGCTTTGAACCTGGACCTTCGCGGCGAGCTGTTCTTGGTTCATGGGGTGGGGTGATACGGCTTGGAGGGCGATGACTGCGGCCCGGGTCAGGCCCAGCGGGGCAAGTGCCTCATCGAGGCGGCGCTGAACCAGGCGCGCCGCCGTAGAGAGGAGCAGGTAGCCGTCCCGGGCGTTGACCTGAGGGTCGAGGGGCATCGATTACGGCCTTCCGTGAGCGGGACGAGGATCAACCAGAAGGGGCAGGCCAGGGGTCCGGCGTTAGCCGTACCCCTGGCCCGCCCACGACCGCTATCGGCGCGTGCCGTCGTCGCCGTCGGTTTCGATCCGTTCCTTGCGGATGTCCTCATCGACGGTTACTTCGTCGGTCACGGTTTCCGTATTGAGACGGACCCGTTCGACCGGGACGGTTTCCTTCTCAACAACGGGGCGTTCCTCGTGGAGGACGACCTCGTGTTCTTCCTCGCTGATGTCCGGGCCGGACAGCGCCGACCCGCGGTTGGCGTCCGTGATGGGCTCACGTTCGAGGCGGACCTCTTCACGCTCCACGGGAACGGTCTGGGTGACATTTTCAGTGGTGACGTACTTGCGCAGCCGCACCCGTCCGGCAGCCTGCCGTTCGGTGCCGACGTTCAGGCGTTCCTCCGAACGGGTCATGGCATCGTCGGTGGTGGGTCCCGAGGTGTCGCGCCCCACGGCGCCCCCGCCGGTGTCCGCGTAGTCTGCGTCGCGGTAGTCCCCGTCCCGACCGGCTGCCGCATCGGTGTACGTCCGGTTCCCGTCGCCGATGCCGTAGTGGGCATAGAGCCGGTCCTCTTCGGCGCGTTCAAGGTGCCCGTCGGTGTCCACCCGGGGCKCATCCTTGACCTGGTCCTTGGTGTACGGGACGACGAGGTCGCCGCCTTCGGTACGGGCTCCTTCCAGCGGGACGAAGGATTCGGACGTGCCAAACAATCCGGTCTTGGCCGTGACCCACGTGGGCTGGCCGTTGTCGTCGTCCGCGTAAACCTGGCCGATGGACCCGATCTTGTCCCCGTCAGTGGACAGGACGCTTCCGTTGCGCCGAAGCAGGTCATCGATATGTTCCTTGGCGAGCATGAATGTCTCCTTGGATCTGTGATGCGGTTTGGGACTGCAGCACCTTCGGGTGGAACGCTGCAGGACCCCACCATAAGCATGCTTAGTAACAGTTTGGCAAGCCTACTTACTATTTTTTCTTGTTCCGACCGGCACCTCTTGCGCAACAAACGGAAAGTATGCTTACTATCTAATTGGTAGCCGTGCTTACTAATTCATCTGGCCTAATTCATCCGGTGCCGCGCGTTCCACATTCGCCGGCGGGCCCTTCCTGAAAGAGAGCAACGATGACAGAGAATCAATGGACCCAGGCCACTCCAGAGCCGCCCACGGGCGAGTATGCGCATACCGTGGCAGCGCCCTCCGGTGGAGTGGAAAGCTCTCCCTCCACGAAAGAAGCAGCAAAGGATGAAGCCGCCGCAGTGGCGGGACACGCTGCAGGGAGAGCGAAGAACGTGGCCGAAACCGCCCAGGCCGAGGCTGCCAATGTCGCGGCAGAGGCGAAGACAAACGCCAAGGATCTCCTTTACCAGGCAAAGGCAGACCTGACGGATCAGGCAGGCGCGCAGCAGCAGAAAGCCGCCAAGGGAATCCGCACCCTCTCTTCGCAGCTGCACACCATGGCAGACGCATCCGAGGAGCCCGGCGTCGCGGCTGACCTCATCCGTCAGGCCGCCGAACGGTCACAGTCCGTGGCTTCCTGGCTTGAAAACCGGGATCCCGGATCCCTGCTGGAGGAAGTGAAGTCGTTCGCACGGCAGCGGCCGGGGACATTCCTCCTGGTCGCAGCCGGCGCCGGATTGCTCGCCGGCCGGCTGGGACGAAGCCTGCAAGCCGGAGCCCCGGACACGCAGCAGGCGGCGTCGAAACCCGCTCGTCTCTCGACCCCGGCAACGCCCCCCGCCCACCAGGAAACCGTCATCGCCGCCGGCTCCGGTGACCGCTTCTTCGACGAACCGGCCCTCCCCGGCACAGCGGGTCCCGTTTCGGCCCACACCCTGCCGCCGGGTACCGCAGCCGACGGATCCATTCGGGACAACGTTCCCTTTCCGAACCGGGAGGGTGGTCAGCTGTGAGCAGCCAGATGCCGGAGCCACCTCCCACAGCCGCACAGGCGAAAGCGGAATCCGCCTCCCTCGGCGATCTCCTGGGTGATGTCACACGGGACATGTCCACGCTGATGCGGCAGGAAGTCGAGCTGGCCAAGGTCGAGTTCAAGCAGTCGGCCGAGCGGGCCGGTAAGGGTGCGGGGATGCTGGCGGGCGCCGCCGTCGCTGGACATTTCGTGCTCCTGTTCCTGTCCCTGGCGCTCTGGTGGGCTCTGGGCTACGTCATTGGGCCTGCCTGGTCCGCCGTGGTTCTCGCCGTGATCTGGGGCGCCGTTGCCGCGATCCTGTCCTCGACCGGACGCAAGGAACTCAAGGCGGTCAAGGGGATGCCCCAGACCACTGAGACGTTGCAGGAAATCCCGCCCACGCTCAAACCCAACACCTAGATTCAGCGAGGAAACACGATGAGTGAAAACCCGGATGTCATCCGAGCAGATATCGAAGCAACCCGTGCCCGGCTGGGTACCAACGTCGATGCCGTAGCGGACAAGGTCACACCGTCGCACATCGTCCAGCGGCAAACTGACAAAGTCAAAGAGAACGTCAAGGACGCCGTCTTTGGAGTAAAGGAGAAAGTCATGGGCGCAGCGGACCACACTGCCGGCAACGTGCACTCGGCCACGGCCAGTACCGGTACGCACGTCGGCGACGCCCCTGCGCAGGTCAAGGCCAGGACGCAGGGCAACCCGCTGGCGGCAGGTCTGATCGCGTTCGGCGCCGGGCTGCTGGTCTCTGCCCTGATCCCGGCCAGCCAGAAGGAGCGCGAGGCCGCGGATGCTCTTAAGACGGCCGCGGAGCCGCTCACCACGGAACTGACCGAGGCGGCGAAGCACGTGGCCGAAGGGCTGAAGGAACCGGCCCAGGAGGCCGTGGCGAACGTCAAAGCCACCGCCGTCGACGCCACCGATCATGTCAAGGCCGAAGGCCAGGGTGCCGTGGCGGACGTCAAGGACCGGGCCACCGAGGCCAAGGACAACGTGCAGCAGGCCTAAGGGCTCTGATCAGGATCCGGCCGGCTGCCCCCGCTGATGCGCTGGGCGGCCGGCCTCTGCACTTAACTTCACGAAGGAAAATTTCCATGGCCAAGAACCTTTCCAATGCAGAAGATGGCACCGCCACCGACGCCGAGACAGGGGAGAGCAGCACGGCCAAAGCCCACACGGCGCCCGCCCCCGACGATCCCCGCAAGCCCGACAGCCCCGCCGATGTCACCAAACACTCGTGGCGGTACATCGCCAAGAAGACCCTGCGGGAGTTCACCAAGGACCAGTGCCCCGACCTCGCCGCGGCCCTGACCTACTACGCGGTACTCTCGTTTTTTCCTGCCCTGTTGGCCTTCGTGTCCCTGCTTGGCATCTTCGGGCAAGCCGAGAAGACCACTGCAACGCTGCTCGAGATCGTTCAGCGCTTCGCCCCTGCCGAGTCGGTGAACGCCGTCCGGGCGCCCCTCGAGCAGCTCACCAGTTCCTCCTCGGCCGGATTTACGCTGCTCATTGGCATTCTCGTCGCGCTCTGGTCCGCCTCGGGCTACGTGGGCGCGTTTGGCCGGGCAATGAACCGGATCTACGAAGTTGACGAAGGCAGGCCCTTCATCAAACTCCGGAGCACCATGCTCGGTGTCACCGTCGTCACCGTGATGATTGTCGCCCTCCTCGCCCTCATGCTGGTCCTGACCGGCCCCGTGGCAGAATCCGTCGGGAACGCGGTCGGCCTCGGCGGGGCCTTCGTGACCGTCTGGGACATTGCGAAATGGCCCGTGGTGCTGCTCCTGGTTATCGTCGTGATCGCCATCCTTTACTACGCCACGCCTAACGTGAAGCAGCCCAAGTTCCGCTGGATGAGCATCGGGTCCCTGATGGCCTTAGTGATCTTCCTGCTCGCCTCCGTGGCCTTCGGGTTCTACGTAGGCAACTTCAGCAGTTACAACCAGACCTACGGCACTATCGGCGGCGTGATCATCTCGCTGCTGTGGCTCTGGATACTGAACATGTCCCTGTTGTTCGGTGCCGAGTTCGACGCCGAAACGGAACGCGGCCGCCAGCTCCAGTCCGGCATCGAAGCCGAAAAGACCATCCAGCTGCCGCCCCGCGACACCAAACAAAGCGACAAGATTCAAGCCCGCGAAGAAGAGGATATCCGCCGCGGCCGCGAACTCCGCGAACAGCGCGCCGACGCCGCCGGGAGGGAACAGCAGAACCACGACGACCGGAGCGCTCCACACCGAGGCTCGAGCAGAATGGACCGCACCTGACACGGAAAGTTGCCCCGACCAGAGCGAATGGATTGGCTCCCCCTTACGGACAACATCAGCCGCAGGGTTACAGCCGGCGGCGGCACAAAATGCCCGGGTATTAGGGGTCCTCGCCCCCGGTCCTAAGCTGACGCGCTGGGCCATCGGAGCGCACAAGGGCTGCTTACTTGGACTCACGAAGCCAGCACGCGTCCTAGGTACAGACTCGGGCGGCGCGCGGATACAATCAGTCCGCGTAGCTTGCGCGCGCCGGACGTCTGCAAAGTCACAGCAGGCGTGGCGGTGAGTAGGTCAGCAGCCGAATCCTCGCTGGAGCCTGGGGGATACCTTTTGTGGGCCTCTCCGGGAGACAAACGTCCTACTTCGCTGCATGTGCGGACCCAATTCAGCACCTTCATTGAGAGCCCGTGCTGCCGTTGAGCGAAGTCGATCGCTATCTGCAGGGCATCGCTCCGCGCGTTTCTCGGTGGGCCGCTCAGGCCGGCTCCATCTTTAAGGAAGGTGGAGCCGGTCTCTGGGGTGCGCTTCGTCATTCTGAGGTTGAATGACGTTGTGGCGTGCCCCTGACTGGGCTGCTGTGCCACAACGCAACAGTAGGTTCTGAAGCTGCGGTTTTTCTTGCCGTGTGGGAGCCCCGGGTCGGGGGAGCGGCGATGCTTGGAGATTCGGTGCCACGGGCGATTACAGGGCGTTGAAGACGTCCGGGCCGAAGCTGTTCAGCCCCGGCGCGCCTGCGTAGCCGAGCCTGGGTACTGAAAAGATGTCCTCGATGCTGGCAAGCAGGCTGTAGTGGTTGTACATCCTGTCCGACGTCGTGCCCCCCTTGGTGAACGGCGAGATCACCAGCGCCCCGACCCGGCCGCCGGCCGTGCCCCCGGGGATGCCCGACGGGCCGGAGGTCTTGGCTTCGGTTTCGTCGAAGGTGATCACCAGCATCCCGTCCTGTTTGTAGGCCGGGGAGTCGAGGATGGCCGGAACCTGCTGCTGCAGCCAGCCGTCGGCGCTTTCGAGACCGCCCGGGTTCCCGTCGACGCAGGGGCTGTCGTGCCCGTCATTGCACAGGTTGGGTGTGATGAAGGAAAGGTTCGGTGTCGCGTCCGTGGACTTCAGGTCATCGGCGAAGTGGGTGTAATCCACCACGTTTTTCTGGCAGTCCGGGGACGATGTTATTTCCTCAAAATACACGAACGGGTTGTGGCGCGTTGCGTATTGGTCGCCCTCCTTCGCCTTGTGGTGATCGTCCTTAGAGCCGGGCTCGGGATGCTGGCAGGGAGTGCCCATGTCCTCCATGTAGCCTTTCCAGGTCTTGCCGGCGGAACTGAGCTGGCCTGCAAGCGTCGGAACCGAGGCCGGGTACACACAGCCGGTACCCTGCACCTGGCTAAGTTCGGATGTTCCGGTTTGTTTGAACCCGGCATACACCGGGCAATCGGCGCGCGTCATGGCGTTCGAGCCCTGCCCCGAAATCTGGGCCAGGTAGTCCGGGAGGGAATTGTGGTCTATCCCGTAGTACCGGGAGAGCAGCACACCCTCGGCGCGCAGGGTCTTCGACAAGTAAGGGGCCGCCGAACCAGCACCCCAGACATCGTTGTAATCGTGGTTCTCCAGGTTGATCACGAAGACGTGGCCGGGCTTCCCCTGGGCCTGTGTGGGTTCTGCAGAGGGGGTTGTCGCAGGAGTTCCGGGGGCGGCCGTTGTCTTGTCCTGCCCCGGCGATGGCCCGCCTCCTGGCGGGGTGGGCTCACAGGCCGTGGCCGCGACCGCGAGGGTCGCAGCGAGAATCAGCGCCGCGGGTCGCGCCGCGCTGTCCAGCCCCAGAATTTTGAAGGTATTTCGGCTCATCCGTTCCGGCTTCTCTCTGGCCCAGCCCCCGGCGGACCGATTACCAAGTGGCGTTTGATGCCCAGCTAGAATCAACATTTTGTCTGTACGCGCTGAGTAATACCTGTGGAACCCTGCGGGCCCACGTTGCATAGGTGTAAATGATGTCGAAGAAGACTGGTCGACTCTCGTTCGTGAACGTCACGCATGTGACTACCGTCCACCCCGTCTCGGTGGGCTCCGTTCAGAACGACATCTTCAGCTCCCGCTGGCCTAGACGATATGAACTGTGGTGCTCGCTGACGTAGGACTGGAACCCCGGGTTCATATCGTCCAGGACCAGGAATCCGGAACGATCTCGCCGGGAATCACCCCCAGGCCGTCCCGGATCCCATCAAGGGCAAAACGGGCCTCGCTGCGCTCGGACAGCACAAGCATTTTCATTCTTTTTGCTGCTGTCCGTTGGATCATACGTGCCCGCTACACGGGCGCAACCGTCCTGCGGACGACCGCGCACCGGATGCGTTGTGGTCGGCGCTGCGCTTATTTCCTCCCCGCAATCCATCAGGTGCTTGCCCTTCGGGTTGCGCGGGCTCCGTCGGGCACAGCTCCGCGATGCTCCGCCAGCAGGCAAAAGAACATGGTGGGGGAGAAGGAGCTGCTGATGGAATACCCGGGAACGTCGTGCGCAAGGCCGAAATCGTGAACCACGTCTGGCCCGGAAAACCCCGACCGGCGCGGCAACAACGTCGAGCTCTACATCTCCTATCTCCGGCGGAAGACCAACGCCGCCGGCCCCCCAAGTTCCACACCCTGCGTGGCATCGGCTAGCTGATCAAACCGGCCCCAACTGGGCCGGATTTCGTCGCATCAAGCAACTAGAACACCGCTGGCACCGCCTCCTCCACCCAAATTCCCCCGTCCTGACGGCCCGCACCCTCCGCGCCGCGTGCGATGCAAGGTCCGATCGTAGAAGCGGACGCGGGCAGGGTGCCCCCGCGTGGTAAATCAGCCCGGTTACGCTGTGGACCGCGGAACCATACCCCTGCGCCAGGCAGCCGGTCCGTTAAAAAACTTCCATGCGGGTGCATCCGGGTACGGGCTTTGGCCGGTAGTAAGGGTGTAAGCACAACCACCGCCCCATGCGGGCACCTTATGAGGAGTTGGAAATGCGCAAGACACTTACTGCAGCCGCCGGAGCGATGACGCTGCTGGCAGCACTGACCCTGGCTGCCCCCGCCCAGGCCGGCACCTGGCACCACCACGACGAAGGCACAGCGAAACTGTCCGTCCTCCATGGCGTCCCGGGCCTGACCGTGGACGTCTGGGTCGACGGCAAGCGCGCCCTGGACAACTTCACGCCGGGGAAGGTGGCCGGGCCGTTGAACGTCCCCGACGGAGACCACAAGATTGCCATCACCGGGGCGAACGCCACCAGCGCGGCCAACCCCGTCATTGGCCCCGTCACGGTCGACCTGGAAGCAGGCCAGGACTACACCGCGGTCGCGCACCTGGCCGCCAACGGCAAACCGACGGCCACACTTTTCACCAATGACACCTCGACCAGCCCGGATGGAAAGGGCAAGCTGACCGTCCGGCACGTTGCCGCCGCCCCGGCCGTCGACGTCCTCGCCGGAAGGACCGCCGTCGTCAAAGAACTCACCAACCCGCATCAAAAGACCCTCACCCTTAAGGCCGGTACTGTCTCCGCGTCGGTCGCAGCGGCCGGAACCACGTCCCCGCTGATCGGCCCGGCCAACGTCCGGATCACCGAGGGGAAAAACACTATCGTCTACGCCTGGGGCAGCCTCGCCGCCAAGAACCTCAAAGTCGCCGTACAGGTTGTGGACTCCGCCTCGCAAGGAGACGAGTGCGACGACGAGTAGGCTCCTAGGGCTCGTGCCGCCATCACGTCCTCTTGCCCGGTGGGACCGCTTCGACTGCGGCCCCACCGGCAGGCGTGCGAAATGACGTCCCGGACCACCGCCGCCATTCGACCGTGGCGGAGCTCCCGCGTTAGCGGCATAATGTGGGTCAACAGGGCCGCTTATCGCTCAAAGGAGCGCCCGATGGAGGCTGCCGCAACGCATGACTGGGACCCCGGTCTCGATCGCGCATTTGTCGGCGGCGACGAACGCGCCCTCGCGGAGGCATACCGACGGTTTGGTCCGCTGGTCTACACGCTGGCGCTGAGATCCCTAGGAGAGCGTGCCGCTGCCGACGACGTCACCCAGGAGGTCTTCATCCGCGCTTGGAAATCACGGACCACTTACCGGCCTGAGGCGGCACGGCTGCCAGCCTGGCTGATCGGGATCACGCGCAATGCCATCTCCGACGCGTTGTCCGCCCGCGCCCGCCAGCGTCATCTCGAACAAGCGGCCACGCTCCTGGTCGTTGACCCCGCCACCCAGCCAGATGCGGGGGACGTCGACGAGGTCGCCGACCGCCTAACCCTGGACGAAGAACTGGAAAAATTAGGGGACCCACAGCAAGCAATAATGCGGCTGGCATTCTATGAAGACCTGACCCACGACCAAATCTCATCGCGCCTCAACCTGCCGCTCGGCACCGTCAAAAGCCACATCCGGCGCAGCCTCGCCCGTTTGCGCACCCGCCTGGAGGTGGAACATGGAACACCTTGACGCGGACCTTCTCAGTCTGCTGGCCCTGGGCGAGCCCGTAGGCACAGACGCCGACGCCGCCCACCTCGCCGGCTGCCCCACGTGCAGCGATACCCTGCGAGGGCTGCGGCACGCCGTGCACATTGCCACCCTCGACCCGGGAGGCGTTGAACTCGAAAAACCCGGCAGCCAGAACTGGACCGCCATCCATCAGGCCCTCGGGCTCTCCCCGGCGCTGGCGACGGATCCCCTGAACCAGCACTCCGTACCGCGCGGTGCACCTCCGGAGCGGTCGGCCATCGACCCGGCCACGGCGCAAGCGCCCCTGAACCATGGCAGCAAGACAGCGTCGGCACCGGCTCCCATTCGGCCCAGCGCCAAAAACCGGGCCGCCCGTCCCGGACTCTGGATGATGGCGGCCGCGGCCGGCATCATTCTCGGCACGGCCGCCGGATGGGTCGCCGCCGGAGTCATCGGACACACCGGCACGCCGTCCCCTTCCTCCACCCAGACGGCTCCAGCATCCATTGTCCTCGCCCAAACGTCCCTGTCCCCCCTGCCCGCGCACACCGGCAGCGGAGACGCGCGGGTGGAGCAACTCCCGGATGGAACCCGCCAACTGATGATCCGGCTCTCCAACGACCACATCACGGGATTCCGGGGAGTGTGGGTCGGTTCCGCCGACCTGACCAAAATGGTCAGCCTCGGCGTCCTCGCCAACGAATCCGGCAACTTCACCATCCCTGCCGGCATCGACCTGGCCCAGTACCCCATCGTCGACATCTCCAATCAGCCGTACAACGGGGATCCCGCCCACTCCGCCGACAGCATCGCCCGCGGAAAGCTCAACCTGAAAAACTGACCCTGCGGGGGCCGGACCGTCCGCCCCGGAAGAATCTTTACCCTGGGCTTCTCGCCGTCCCAGCGTTCAGAACCGTTGTCGGCCACTTGTAGTCTGGCCTCAGTATCTTCGAAGAGGATTCCATGCACGAACCCCTGCTGGTCCTGTCCGGCGCATCGCTCTTGGCATTGGCTGTGGCAGGCGGGTTCTAGCGGAGCGCTCCTCCTTGCGGTGGGGCCACACCAATTGGCGTCCCCGGCACCGGCAGCTAAGTCTCGCAGTGCGCGCGCTCCTGGGTTCCGTTGGCCTATACATCGTATTGGTACCCGGGACAGGGATCGATTCAACGGGAACGGGAAACAGTGTGGACCTTGGAGTTGGGATGCTGCTGTTGGCGGGGATCTGGTTCATCTTCCGGCGGGAGGTAGTCCGCTACCAGCTCTGGGTGACGCCGAGGACCGCTAACCGGGCGAATTCGGAGGCTATTCGTTGAGAAGCTACTCAACGGATTACCGATACTTCTCAGCCGCTGGATTCAGTATGGGGGAGGGCTCCGACAATCAACGGGTTGCACGCCAATGGGGACAGCCTGAGCTGCGCGGAGGGCTCCACCTGACCCCAGTGGGCACAACCCCTGCGGGCCTTGCTGCGGCTCTCCTTCAGGGTTGTGGACTGCCCCACGGCTCCGTGCGGGCAGGCCTGGCTCGCTCCGGAAAATCTGGTTGACAGTGGGAATTGGTGCTTCTAGATTTTTTAGTGTTTCTGGGTTGGTCATGCTTCACATTCATGCTGTTGCTGTTTCATTTGAGCGGCTTTGCCGCCAGGATGCAGGAGGCCACGATGACGAAGACACCACTGGAAGATTTCCTCACTGAGTGCGTCGCACCGGATCCGGACGGCGGTCTCAGCGTGGAGGAACTGTATGGCTTGTATCTGAGCTGGTGCGGGCTTGGAGGGTTTGCACCAGTTAGTGGCAGGGCGTTCAGAGCAGGTTTGCGCGCAGCCGATGTCCACATTGAATACCGTGGACGCAGGTGCCCGGGCCTGAGGATGACCGGCCCGGCCGCGTGCGATTACCTGGTCCACCGCGAACTCCCGCTCGCCGTGCTCGAGGCACCTGCCGGTCCTCAACTCATCTCACACCAGGGCCCGGAAAAGGTCACGCCGCTTCCCGGCCGGCCGGCCGCGGGAGTCCGCGGCGCCGTGCCGGCCGCCTGACGTGCGCCGGCCCGGCCCTTGATGGCACTTTGAGCGCGGTCTTGGTCGGGAGTATGAGGAAAGCCTCCGCGCGAATCCAGGGACTCAAGCGCGGAGGCTCCCGGTTCTCCAAGCTGGGGGGACTGGAGAACCACTCTAAGGGTACTAGCCGGCGTGACGTCCTGGCCGCTGGCCTCCCGGGAAGCGCGGCCTTCCAGATCACCGCCGGCGCGGGCGGCCCCCGGTCCTCCCGGCCTGCCAACCGGGAGCGGCAGCGTCCAGGAGTTTGACCTTCACGGGGTCCAGTTCATTGCGGCGGTTTTTGTACCGCTGGGTGTGGATCCACACCCCGAGGGTGTGCTCACGCTCTGAGTCACAGTCCTCATGGCGGGGCCAGTCGTATGCCGTTCTGGCGTTATTCGACGAGGCTGTCGCCTGGCTGGCGGATGACGAGACCAAGCGCTTGGGTGTGCCGCTCCTGCGGGTTGACTGCTATGGGGGAGGCCAGGGCGACCTGGTCCGCTTCTACGAATCCGCCGGCTACCGGCGCACCGAAACGATCAAGGTCAAGGAATGGCCCGGGCAGATCCTCGAACGCCGGTTCGTCTCAAGCTGACGCCGGGCAGGCAGAAGGAATACCGCCGAAGGAACGCTCCCGATCGCCCGGCACCCGGGCGTCAGCCGCTGAAATCACCGGCGTTCCGGCGGAATGTGCCCAGGATCCGGATCAGCTGGTCCACGTCCTGGTCCGCGAAGCCGGACTGGCCAAAGACCTCGGAGTTCAGCACCGCCGTCGCCCGTTTGGCCAGGGTGCGGCCTTCCGGGGTGAGCTCGATCAGGGTGGTGCGGCCGTCCGTGGGGTGCGGCGAGCGGATCACCAGCCCGGCCTCCTGGAGCCGGTCCACAGCGTTGGTCACGGAGGTGGGATGGACCTGCAGCAGCGCGCTCGCCTTGTTCATGGGCAGCGCCCCGCTGCGGGCGAAGCTGAGCAACGCGAGCAGCTCGTACCGGGCAAACGTGAGCCCGAACGGCTTGAGCACCGCCTCGATCCGGCCGAGCAGGATCTGCTGGGTCCGCATGATGGCGGTGATGGCGGCCATCGGGGCGGCGACGTCGGACCAGCCGTGGCGCTCCCAGTTCAGCCGGGCGTCGGCAATCGGATCTCGCGGCAGCGGTGTTCCCATGTTCAGCCCTGCCCCTTGAGCCCGGGGAAATCGGAGTCGGAGTACTCGATGCCGAGGCCTTCCGGGACGGGCCCGCCGCCGTGGCGCACTTCCTCGCTGTGCCGCAGCTCCACGCGCCTGATCTTGCCGGAGATCGTCTTGGGGAGCTCGGCAAACTCCAGCCGGCGGATCCTTTTGAACGGCGCCAGGTGCTCCCGGCAGTACCGCAGGATGTCTTCGGCCAGCTCGGGGCCCGGCTGGTGGCCAGCGGCCAGGACCACAAACGCCTTCGGCACTGACAGCTTGAGCGGGTCAGGGGAGGGGACGACGGCGGCCTCCGCCACTGCGGGGTGCTCAATCAGCACGCTCTCCAGTTCGAACGGGGACAGCCGGTAGTCGGAGGACTTGAAGACGTCGTCGCCGCGGCCCACATACGTGATGATGCCGCGCTCATCCCGGCTCGCCATGTCCCCCGTGTGGTAGTAGCCGTCACGGAAAGCCTCCGCCGTCTTGTCCGGGTCGCCGTAGTACGCCTTCATGAGCCCCACGGGGCGGGGGTCGAGGCGCAGGCAGAGCTCGCCGTCGTCGGCCTCCTCACCCGTGGCGGGGTCCACAAGCACGACGTCGTAGCCGGGCAGCGGCTTGCCCATGGCGCCGATCTTGATCGGCTGGCCCGGCGTGTTCGCGATCTGCACGGTGGATTCGGTTTGGCCGAAGCCGTCCCGGATGGTTTGCCCCCATGCGCGGTGGACCTGGTCGATCACCTCGGCGTTGAGCGGTTCGCCGGCGGACACCACCTTGGTGGGCGGATTCTTGAGCAGTGTGAGATCGGCCTGGATCAGCATCCGCCAGACCGTCGGCGGGGCGCAGAAGCTGGTCACGGATTCGCGGTCCATCTGCTCCATGAGCGCCCTGGCGTCGAAGCGTTCGTAGTTATAAATGAACACGCACGCCTCGGCGATCCAGGGGGTGAACACATTGGACCAGGCATGCTTGGCCCAGCCCGGCGAGGCCACGTTGAGGTGCACGTCGCCCGGTTCCATACCGATCCAGAACATCGTGGACAGATGTCCCACCGGGTAGGAGGTGTGCGTGTGTTCGACGAGTTTGGCCTTGGACGTGGTGCCCGAGGTGAAGTACAGCAGGAGCGTCTCGTCGGCCGGGGTGGGGGCGTCCGGGGTGAAATCCGCACCGGCCGCGGCAGCATCTGCCCCGTAGTACTGCAGGGCATTGGCCTGGGCAGCGGCGGGGTCCCCGGCGCCGGCGCCAACTTCAATCAGCTTGTACTGGCCGGCGACGTCGGCGAACTTCGCGATGTTGGCACTGCCGACGGCGGCCCAGGCCGCACCGCCGCGTTCCACCCGGTCCTGGAGGTCGGCCGGTCCCATCAGTGTGGTGGTGGGAATCATGACGATCCCCAGCTTGATGCCGGCCAGCATCAGTTCCCAGAGCTCCACCTGGTTGCCGAGCATGATGATCATCCGGTCCCCGCGCCGCACACCTGCCCCGCGCAGCCAGTTGGCCACCTGGGACGAGCGCCGGGAGAGGTCAGCGAAGCTGCGCCGGGTCGCGGACCCGTCCTGTTCAACGATCACCAGCGCAGGCTTGTCCGCCTTGGCCGGGTCCGCGGCGAGCTGGTCGAACCAGTCCAGTGCGAAGTTGAACTCCTCAAAGCGGGGCCACTGGAATTCGTTGCGGGCGCCGTCGTAGTCCCCGCGCAGGGCAAGCAGCCGGTCTCGCGCGGCCCGGAATTCCTCAGTCACGGTCATGTTGCACCTTTCGAAGTCCTCTGGCGCTGCCGTTCCGGGCGGTCGGTGGCACGGCGCCGTTGCCTGGGATCCACCGGCCCGGCACGGTGCCTGCCTAGTGATCCCCGTCACTGTGCAATATACTAGGACATCCAAGGGTTTGGAAGGGCGACGCTGCTCTGCAGGCGTTGCATGACGAAGGGATACGTGCCCGTGCAGCCACAAGGACGTGCCAGCGGACCGTCGGCGCCAGCCGAAAACAGAGCGGAAGACAGAGCCGAAAACAGAGCCGAAGACAGAGCGGGATCAGACACAGCCGAATCCGCTACTGCGGGCGCCGCCCCCGAAGCCGCGGCGGAGCCGCCGTTTCCCGACGCCGACCTCATGTACATCGTGGACCTGCTGCCGCCGGACGAACAGCTCCGCTACCAGGAGGTCCGGGAATTCCTGCAGTCCCGGATCCGGGCCGCATCAATCGACTACTGGAACCGCGAGGAGTTTCCCTTCGGGCTCCTCGCCGAACTCGGCAAATACGGTTTAGGCGGGCTGCAGACGGACGGCACGTCCAAGCTCTTCAAGGGGCTCATGTATGTCGAGGTGGCGCGCGCCGACGTGTCCCTCTCGGCGCTCGTCGGGATCCACAACGAGCTGATCGTCGGCATGATCGACGAGCTCGGCTCGGAGGAACAGAAGGCGCGCTGGCTCCCTGGCCTCACCGCGTTCACCCAGCTCGGGGCGTTCGCCCTGACAGAGCCGGACCACGGCTCGGACATCGCCGGCGGCCTGGAAACCACCGCGCGGCTGGACGGCGATGAGTGGGTCCTCAACGGCGCCAAGCGTTGGATCGGCGCCGGCACCATCGCGGACTTCGCCCTTGTTTGGGCCCGGGACGTCGCTGACCAGCACATCAAGGGCTTCATCGTGGAGACGGACCGTCCGGGCTACACCGCAACGAAGATCGCCAACAAAATCGGCCTGCGCATCATGCAGAACGCGGACATCGTCCTCGACGAGGTCCGGATCCCGGCGGCCAACCTGCTGCCCGGCGCCACCAGCTTCTCCAAGGCCAACGAGCTCCTGCGCGATTCGCGGGCCTGGGTGGGCTGGCAGGGTGCCGGCATCCAGCTGGCCGCGTTCGACGTCGCGCGCGCCTATTCGCTGAAGCGCCGCCAGTTCGGCAAGGAACTCGCCCGCTTTCAGCTCATCCAGCAGCAGCTCGCCGAGATCCTGGGCAACGCGACCGCCTCCCTGGCCCTGATGGCCCAGCTCGCGCGCATCCAGGAAGAGGGCAAGCTCGAGATGGTCCAGGCCGCCATGGCCAAAGCGACCACCACGCGGCTGGCGCGTGCCTCGGTGGCGATGGGACGGTCCCTCATGGGCGGCAACGGCATCAGCAGCGACTATGAGATGGGCAAGCTCTTCGGCGACGCCGAGATTCTCTATACCTATGAGGGCAGCTACGAAATCAATTCACTGATCGTGGCGCGGGCCGTGACGGGAAAGTCCGCTTTCGTCTAGGCTCCGAGTGTGCCAGCGCCGTCCCGCGCCTGGCCGTTCCGTGCCTGCCCGTTCTGTGCCGGGCTGTTCCGTGCCTGCCCGGCCGGGGCAGGCTGAACCGCCGGGCTGGCGTGGCCGTAGCGGGACGTGCGGTTGCGGCCGCCGTTCTTGGCCTCGTACAGGGCCCGGTCCGCGCAGTCCAGGAGCGAGCCGGCCGCGGCGTCACTGTGCTCGCAGACTCCGGCAGAGATCGTCAGGAAACCCACTTCCCCGAACGGTTCGGACGCGATGGCCTTGCGGGCGCGTTCGGCGGCGCGCAGGGCCTCGGCGCCGTCCGTCGCCGGGAGCAGCCAAACGAACTCCTCGCCGCCGAACCGGGCCACGATCTCCTCGGCGCGGGCGACCGCCCGGAGCCTGGCCGCGACCTCCGCCAGGACCACGTCGCCCGTCAGGTGGCCGTGGGTGTCGTTGACCCTCTTGAAGTGGTCGATATCCAGGACGACGGCACTCAGGCTTGTCCCGCGGCTCAGGGCCAGCTCAACATGCTCGGCGAGGTGCCGTTCCAGGGCCCGCCGGTTGGGCAAGCCACTGAGGGCATCGGTAGTGGCCTGCTGTTCGAGGTCGGTCCGGGCCTCCGTGTTGCCGATGGCGATCTCGACGAGCTCCGCGAACTGGGCCAGCCGCTCCATCATCGCCTCCGTAACCCCGGTGCGCGACTTCGACGTCAGGCTCACGGCGCCCCACAGGCTGCCGCCGACCCGGATCGGCGCCGCCGCCGCGGACTGGAAGCCGCCGGCGCGCATCTGCTCCGCTGCCGGTCCACCTTCCGCCCGGTAGCGAACCAGGGCCGGCTTGCCGGTCACGGCCACCCGGACAGTGGCCGACTCGTCCGTCGGGGCGAAGATCTGCCGCCGGCTCAGCGTCGGCGGCAGCGTCGGCGCCATGGCGACGATTTCCGCCGACGACGCGCCCGTGAAACGGACGACGGCGGCGGAATCGACGTTGAACAGGTCGCGGACAATCGCGGCGACCCGCTCAGAGATGGCAGCGGGGGCCGCGTTGCGGGCAACTTCGGTGGCTATCTCGTGCAAAGCCTCCCAAACCTTTTGTTGCTGCAGGCGCTCGGTGATATCAACCGCCACCACCATGCCGGCCGCGGCCTCGTCGTCGGAGTAGACCGGCCCGGCGTTCAGCCGGTAGGTGCGGTGGCCGATCTGCCGGCTCCAGGACACCTCGCGGCCGGCGAGGGCCGCGAGATAGCGCGGCTCGAGCTCGCTGGCGAGATTGCCCTTGAGCACGTCCTGGATGCGCTGGCCTTCGAGCTCTTCCCTGCGGTAGCCGAAGGTCTCCAGCTCCTGGCCTTCGGCGATCAGGTAGCGCAGCTCGGCGTCGAAGAGGAGGACGAAGACGCCGGGGACGCTCCGCGCCAGGGCGCGGTACCGGTCCATGTCCCGCTGCCGGCGCCGGTCGGCCAGGACACGCTCGGTGATGTCCGTGACCAAGACGAAGAAGCCCTGCACCGCGCCGTCCTGGGTATCGGGGGTGTAGGTCACCTCGGTGAAGCGGGACTGGCCCGCGGCATCCACCAGGGTCCGGTCGAACTGCTGCCGCTTCCCGGCGAGCGCCCCCTCGATGTGCGGCAGGTTGGCCTTCAGGACGGTCTCGCCGAGCACGTCCCGGACATGCATGCCGTGAAGCTGCTGGGGTGCGAAACCGAACCACTCGCAGTAGGCGTCGTTGGCCAGGCGGTTGCGGAGTCCCGTGTCCCAATAGCCCACGAGTGCCGGGATTCCGTTCAGGACAGCCCGCAGCTGCGCCGGAATCTCAGGCAGTGGCGACGGACCGGCATCGTCCCTGTTCAGCGGGCTGCGATTAGTCATTGCCCCAGTATCCATTGCAGGCGGCGGCATCGGAAAACCATCAGGGCATGAACCTGTAGCCGATGCCGGCCTCGGTGAGCAGATGGCGCGGGCTGGCGGTATCCGGCTCCAGCTTGCGCCGCAGCTGCGCCATGTAAACCCGGAGGTAGTTGGTCTCCTTGGCGTAGGCCGGACCCCAGACCCTGGAGAGCAGCTGCTGCTGGGTGATGAGCTTTTCCGGATTGCGGACCAGAACCTCCAGAATCTTCCATTCCGTGGGGGTCAGCCGGACGTCCGCGCCGTCCCTGGTCACCCGGTGCTTGGCCAAGTCCACGGTGAAGGCATCGGTCCTGACCACTGTTTCGCGCTCCGGTTCGACGCTGCGGCGCAGCAGCGCCCGGAGCCGGGCCAGGAGCTCGTCGAGGCCGAACGGTTTGGTGATGTAGTCATCCGCGCCGGCGTCGAGAGCCTCGACTTTGTCTTCGGAGCCGTGCCTGGCGGAGAGCACCAGGACCGGCGCGCTGCTGAACCCGCGCAGCTCCTTGAGGACACGGGTCCCGTCAATGTCAGGCAGGCCGAGGTCCAGGATGATGAGTGAGAGCGGGTTCTGGGTGGCGGCCAGCAGCGCCGAGGTCCCGTCCACGGCGGTGGTGACGGTGTAGCCGTGGGCCTGCAGGGTGATGCGCAGGGCCCGCAACAGGTGCGGGTCGTCGTCGACGACCAGGACGGCCGTCATGCGGTGTCCGGTCCGGACGTAAGGGGCAGCGCATGACCGCGGCGCGCCACCAGCGACCGGGGCTCGAACGGGGCCTGGGCGCGGTGCCCGTCATATGGGGTTCCCGTGGACAACGGAAGCCGGATAATCATCGTCAGCCCTCCGCCCGGTGTGGCTTCTGCGGTCAGGCTGCCACCCATGGCATCCGTGAACCCCTTCGCCACCGCAAGCCCGAGCCCGATCCCGGTGGTTTGCGGGGTGTCGTCGAGCCGCTGGAAGGGCCGGAACATTTCCAGGACGCTCTCCGCCGGGATTCCCCGGCCGTGATCGATGACCCGAAGCTCCCCGGCAGGGCGCCCTTCGAGAGTCGCAGGGCTGAGGCCGCCAGCCGCCCCAACAAGGACGATGTCCGAATCTGGAGCGTATTTCACGGCATTCTCGACGATGTTCGCAATCACCCGTTCCAGCATGCCGGGGTCGGCGTCGACCTCCGGCATGTTCGGAGGCAGGTCCACGCGCACCCGGCCCGCGGTGACGGCGCTCAGGGAACCCGGTATGACCTCGTACCACCGCACGGGTTTGAGCAGGGGATTGACGGCATCCGAGGTGATCCGGGACATGTCCAGCAGATTGCCCACCAGCGCGTCCAACCGGTCCGAACACTCCTCGATCGTTGCCAGCAGTTCGTGTTCCTCTTCCTTGGTGTAATGGACGTCGTCGTGGCGCAGCCCGCCGACGGCAAGCTTGATCCCGGCCAAGGGGGTGCGCAAGTCGTGGGAGACTGCGCGGAGGATGGAGGTCCGCATCGTGTTGCTTTCGGCCAATCGCAGCATCTCCCGCCGGCTGGTCACCAACTGCTGGCGTTCCAGCTGGGCCGCCAGATGAACACCGAACGCGCCGAGGAGACGTCGGTCGCTGGCCGGCAGAATCCGTCCGAAGAGCACCAGGCGCGTGGAAGCGTCGATTTCTTCGACGTTGTCGCCGGTGGCATCGTCCCCTGGCGCGCCGGCGGGCAGGGCCGGAATTTCTCCCACGGCGGCCTGAAGTTGCCATCGCCGGTCTGGTCCTGCGCCGCTGTCGCCGTCCGCGAGGCCGTAGCCAAGGCTGAAAACAGCAGCACCGCGCACCTGGAAGACGCTCAGGGCTTGCTCCAGCAATGCCTGAACCGTGTCATCCGAGCCGACGGCACTGCGCGTCAGGTCACCGAGCGTCGTGGCTTCGGCGCGGGCCCGCGCGGCCTCTTTGGAGCGGCGGGCCGATAGGTCCACCACAACGGCAACGGCGGCTGAGACGCCCACAAACACCAGCAGGGCCAGGAAGTTCTGGGGATCGCTGATGGTGAGGTTGCCCAACGGCGGGGTTGAAAAGTAGTTCACCAGAAGGCTGCTCCACAGTGCGGCCAGGATGGCCGGCCACAATCCGCCGATCAGCGCCACCGCCACTGAACCGGTGAGCTGGACCAGCATGGCCGCGGCCACGTTCCGCTCCGGGTTCAGGAGCGACAGCAAGAGTTGCAGGACCACCGGGAGCAGCACCGCAAAGCCGAACCCGACGGCGACCCGGACCCGGCCCAAGTCGCGCTGCCGTGACGGGCGGGTTCCGCGGCCGCCGAGGGGGTGGGAGACCATATGGACATCGATGTCGCCTGAATCGCGGACTACCCGGGTGCCTACTCCGCCGCCGAGGAGGTTTCCGATCAGCCCGGCGATCTTCTTGTGCCGGGAGATGCCAACGACGATTTGGGTCGCGTTGACGCTGCGGGCGAAGTCCAGCAGGGCGGCGGCCGGATCCTCCCCGGTCACGATGTGGTAGCTGCCGCCCAGGTCCAGGATGAGATGGCGCTGGGCCTCAAGCGCCTGGGGGGATTCGCCGGCAACGCCGTCAGCGGCACGGACGTGGACCGCCAGCAGGTCCCCGCCGTTGACCCGGTTGAGGATGCGGGCCCCCCGGCGGATCAGGACTTCCCCTTCCGGGCCGCCGGTCAGCCCGACGACGATCCGCTCCCGGGCTGGCCAGCTTTCATCGATGCCCTGTTCGGCCCGGTACTTGGCGAGGCCCTCGTCCACCCGGTCGGCCAGCCACAGCAAGGCAAGTTCGCGCAGCGCCGTGAGGTTGCCCAGCCGGAAGTAGTTCGAGAGGGCCGCGTCGATCTTGTCGGCCGCGTAGATCTTGCCGTCGCCCAGGCGCTGGCGGAGCAGCTCGGGGGAGATGTCCACGAGGTGGATCTGATCCGCTCGGCGGACAACGTCGTCCGGCACCGTCTCCGCCTGGCGGACGTCGGTGATGGCGCTGACGACGTCCCCCAAGGACGCCAGATGCTGGATGTTGACCGTGGAGAGAACATTGATGCCGGCGTCGAGGAGCACGGCAACGTCCTGCCAACGCTTGGGATTCCGGCTGCCCGGGACATTGGAATGGGCGTATTCGTCCACAACCGCGGCCCCTGGCGCCCGGACCAGGACCGCGTCAAGATCCATCTCCTCAAACTCCGTGTCCCGGTAGGGCAGCCTCCTGGGCGGGATGACTTCGAGTCCCTCCAGCAGCGCCCGCGTCTCGCTGCGGCCGTGGTCCATGGCGAACGCGACGACGACGTCCTCGCCGCGCTTGCCGAGCCGGTGGGCTTCTTCGAGCATCTCGTAGGTCTTGCCCACACCCGGCGCGGCGCCCAGGAAGATCCGCAGCGTTCCACGTGCCATGCCGTCATTCTCTCACTTGGATTGTGCCGGCTGCGACGGCCGTGCGGCCGCCGCCACGGCGAGGTTGAGGGCAGTCACGTTGACCGACGGCTGGCCGAGAAACGCGACTAACCCACTGCTGGTGTGCTGCTCCACCAGGGAGGCAACGGCGTCGGCGCCCAGGCCGTTCGCTGCCGCCACCCGCGCCGTCTGAACCCTGGCGTACTCGGGTGAAATGTCCGGGTCCAGTCCGGAACCGCTGGCGGTCACGGCGTCGGCGGGCACCGTTGCCGGATCCACGCCTTCAGCCGCGGCGACGGCGGACCGGTTGGCGGTCACGGCCTCGAGCAGTTTCGAATCGTTGGGGCCCAGGTTGGACGGCGAGGACGACGCCGGATCCCACTTCGCAGCTGAAGGGCGGGCGTGGAACCAGCGGGGGTCCTGGACACCGGAATCGTTGGCCGCGGCCTGGACAATCAGGGCGGACGCGGCCGGGGCGCCGGCGCTGTCTTTGAGGATGGAGCCGTTGGCCTGGTACGGGGCGATCAGTTGTCCGGTTCCGAAGACGGCGAGCGGGTACGCAAGGCCGAGGACCAGGGTGGCGAAGAGCAAGAACCGAAGGGCCGTGCCTGCCTGCCGGAGGTAGCCAGCGAGAGTGTTCATAGGGATTTTCCTAGCCGATTCCTGGGATGAGGGAGATCAACAGGTCGATGATCTTGATGCCGATGAAGGGTGCAATCAGGCCGCCGAGCCCGTAGATCAGCAGGTTCCGGGCCAGTGCCTGGTTGGCGGAGACGGCACGGTATTTGACCCCCCGAAGCGCGAGCGGAACCAACGCGATGATGATCAGGGCGTTGAAGATCACCGCGGACAGGATGGCTGAAGACGGGGTGGCCAGGCCCATGATGTTCAGCAGCCCTAGCCCCGGGAAGGCGGCGGCAAAAAGGGCCGGGACGATCGCGAAGTACTTGGCGACGTCGTTGGCGACCGAGAAGGTGGTCAGGGCGCCGCGGGTGATGAGCAGTTGCTTGCCGATGCCGACGATGTTGATGAGTTTGGTGGGGTCGGAGTCGAGGTCCACCATGTTGGCAGCGTCCTTCGCGGCGGGGGTTCCGGAGTTCATGGCGACGCCCACGTCCGCGGCGGCCAGCGCCGGGGCGTCGTTGGTGCCGTCCCCGGTCATGGCCACGAGCCGGCCTGCGGCCTGCTCCTTCTTGATGACCGCGAGCTTGTCCTCCGGGGTTGCTTCGGCCAGAAAGTCATCGACGCCGGCCTCGGCGGCGATCACCTTGGCGGTGATGGGGTTGTCGCCGGTGATCATGACGGTCCGGATGCCCATTTGCCGCAGTTCGGCGAAGCGGGCATGCATGCCGGGTTTGACGACGTCGGCGAGGTGGATGGTTCCAAGGACGTCGGCGCTGCCGTCCTTGCCCACCTGGGCGACCAGGAGAGGTGTGCCGCCCTGGGCCGAGATTTCCGTGACCCGGTGCTCGACCTCCGCCGGGGAGTGCCCGCCGTACTCGGCAACGAAGGCCGCAACCGTGGAGGCGGCGCCCTTGCGGATCTGCCGGCCGTCAAGGTCCAACCCGCTCATGCGCGTGCTGGCGCTGAAGGGGACGACGGCAAAATCGCTGGCGCTGTGTTCAAGGGTGGTCAGATCGGCCCCGGTCACGCCCTTGTCCGCGGCGAGGTCCACGATGGAGCGCCCCTCGGGGGTTTCGTCGGCCAGGCTGCAGACCCGGGCCGCTTCGATGAGTTGGGTCCGGTCCACATGATCGGCGGGGAAGAAATTGACGGCGCGGCGGTTGCCGTAGGTGATGGTTCCGGTCTTGTCCAGCAGCAGGGTGGTGATGTCTCCGGCGGTTTCCACGGCACGGCCGGAGGTGGCGAGCACGTTGTGCTGGACCAGCCGGTCCATGCCGGCGATGCCAATGGCCGGGACAAGGGCCCCGATGGTGGTGGGGATCAGACAGACCAGCAGTGCGACCAGCACGATCGGGGACGGCGTGGCGCCGGCGAGGGCGGCGAACGGTGCCAGTGACATGGTGACGGCCAGGAAGACGATGGTCAGGGACACCAGCAGTACGTGGAGCGCGATTTCGTTGGGAGTCTTCTGCCGCACGGCGCCCTCGACAAGCCTGATCATCCGGTCGATGAAGGTTTGGCCCGGCTCTGCGGTGATGCGGATGACGATCCGGTCCGAGAGGACCTTCGTGCCGCCGGTGACGGAGGACCGGTCTCCGCCGGATTCGCGGATGACCGGGGCTGATTCGCCCGTGATGGTGGATTCGTCGACGCTGGCCAGGCCTTCGATGATTTCGCCGTCCGAGGGAATGACGTCCCCGGCCTCGCAAACCACGACGTCTCCGCGCCGCAACTCCGTCCCCGGCAGGTCCCGGGTGGCGCCGCCGGGCTGCCGGAGCCGGGCCTGGACGCCCTTGCGGCTGGCGCGCAGGCTGTCGGCCTGGGCCTTGCCCCGGCCCTCGGCGATGGATTCGGACAGGGTGCCGAAGAGGACGGTGAGCCACAGCCAGGCCGTCACGGCGATGCCGAACACGGACGGCCGGTACACCGAGATCGCGGTGCACAGGCCGGCCCCGACCAGCACGATGAACATGACCGGGGAATGGATCATCTGCCGCGGGGAGAGTTTCCTGACCGCGAGGGGCAGGGCGGCTATGACGGACGTGAGTGTCAGTTTTGCCGGGGCTTTGGTGTGGTGCTTGTGCTCGCCGGGGGTGCCAAGGGGGTTTCCGTCGGCGTAGGTCAGGGCTTCGGTGTCCGTGGCTAACGCCGTGTGGGACCGGGTCATTTGAGGAGTCCTTCTGCGAGGGGGCCCAGGGCAAGGGCCGGGAAGTAGCTCAGGGCGGTCAGGATTACCGTCACGCCGAGCAGCAGCGAGCCGAACAGCGGGCCGTGGGTGGGGACGGTGCCGGCGGACGTGGGAACCTTGCCCTGACGGGCGAGGAAGCCGGCCAGGGCGATCACCAGGACGATCGGGAGAAAGCGGCCCAGCAGCATCGCCAGGCCCATCATGACCGAAAGGTATGGGCCCGACGTGGTGATGCCGCCGAACGCGGAGCCGTTGTTGTTGGCCCCGGAGGTGAAGGCGTAAAGCGCTTCGCTGAACTGGTGCGGGCCGGTGGCTGGGGCGTTGGCCATGGCGTCCGGCAGCAGGACGGTGATGCCGGCGAGGGCCAGCACCAGGCTCGGGGTGACGAGGATGTACATGGCGGCGAGTTTCATTTCCGTCGGTCCGATCTTCTTGCCCAGGTACTCCGGGGTGCGCCCGACCATGAGGCCGGCGATGAAGACGGAAATGATGGACAGGATCAGCAGGCCGTAGAGCCCGGACCCGGTTCCGCCGGGGGCGACTTCGCCGAGCATCATGTTCACCATGGCCACTCCGCCGGCCAGCGGCGGCAGGGAATCGTGGGCGGTGTTGACGGCGCCGGTGGAGGTCAGGGTGGTGGACGTCGCGAAGATCGCGCTGGGCACGGGGCCGAAGCGCTGTTCGAAGCCTTCGCCGAGGCCACCGGCGGCGGCCGTCGCGGTTCCCTGGCCGGCAGCGACGGCCCAGCCCATCAGCGAAATCGAAGCCAGCCACAGGGTGCCCATCACGGCGACGACCGTGTAGCCCTGCCGCTGGTCGCCCACCATCCGGCCGAAGGCATACGGGAGGGCGGAGGGGATGAGCAGGAGCAGGAACACCTCAAAGAGGCTGATGAAGGCGTTGGGGTTTTCAAACGGGTGGGCGGAGTTCGCGTTAAAGTAGCCGCCGCCGTTGGTCCCGAGCTCCTTGATGGCTTCCTGGGAGGCGACGGGGCCGCCGGGAATGCTCTGCGAAAGGCCCGTGGCCTGGTTGGTGACCTCGGTGGACCAGAAATTCTGCACCACTCCGCCGAGGACCATCACCACTGCCGCGACGAACGCCAGCGGCAGCAGGACCCGGAACGTCGTCCGGGTCAGGTCCACCCAGAAGTTGCCCAGCCGCTGTGTCCGTGTGCGGGCAATGCCCCGGATCAGGGCGACGGCGACCACGATGCCGACGGCGGCGGAGAGGAAGTTCTGCACCGCCAGCAGACACATCTGCACGAAGATGCCTACCGTGGTCTCGGGGACGTAGGTCTGCCAGTTCGTGTTGGTCACAAAGGAAATAGCGGTGTTCATGGCCACCCACGGGTCGACGCCGGGCAGCGAACCGCTGCCGGGCAGGACGCCCTGCAGCCGTTGGAGGCCGAACACGGCCAGGATCGAGACGGCCGAGAACGCTAGAACGCTGCGCAGGTAGACCGGCCAGGTCTGCTCGGTGCCGGCGTCGACCCCGGCCAGCCGGTAGAAGAGGCGCTCGGCCCGGGCTGACGTCGTGCCCTCGAAAACCCGGGCCAGGTAGATGCCCAGAGGCTTGTGCATGGCCGCCAGGACAATGAGTAGCGCCGCCACCTGGACAGCAAAGGACGCAGGGTTGAAGGTCATGATCCGTTCACCACTTTTCCGGATGGATCAGGACGGCCAGCAGGTAGCCGAAGAGGCACAGCCCTGCCAGCAACAGAACGAGCCACATCGCCGCATCGGCGCTCACTTGCCACCCTCCGGCCGGTCATCGGCACTGCCGACCATCCCGGCCAGGACGTGGCCGATCCACATTACGAATCCCATCGACAGCATCAGGATTCCGATCACAGCCAAATCAGCCATTGGGCATTCCTTTCCTCGGTGTCCCCGTTGGGAGACAGCTCCAGTCAAACCCCGTCGCCGGCCCGAACCGGCGGTTTTAACGCTTCCTTGATGGTTGCGGCCTGGATCTTGATGCCGCATTAGCGGTGGCGGGTCCGGCGAGGCCGGCGACGCGCGGGAACCCGGACGGGCACCCGAAGCGCCGGTTTGAGGGCCGCGTTAAGGAACCATCAGGATTGTTCGCCGGACGGTAGCGGCGGCCTCCGGGGCTGGTAGCGTCTCGGACGGAAGCGGCGCGGTGTGCCGCGTGGAAAGGACATCATGACCACCCTCAGCCGGCCCCCGGCAGACCCCTCCGCGCCGCGGCCCGGCGCCGGGGAACACTTCAGGAACTGGCTGCTGTTCGGCCTCCAAGACGCCAAGGGAATCCACCAGGGGCCCGGGGCCGTGAGCGACAGCCACCTGAAAAAGCACTCGTGGTGGCAGGTCATGTGCCTGACCGGCGTGGACTACTTCTCCACCCTGGGCTACCAGCCCGCCATCGCCGCGCTCGCGGCCGGCGTGATTTCGCCGCTGGCCACCCTGGTCCTGGTGGCCGTGACCTTGCTGGGCGCACTGCCCGTGTACCGCCGGGTGGCCGGTGAAAGTCCGCGCGGTGAAGGGTCCATCGCCATGCTGGAGCGGCTGCTGCCACGTTGGGGCGGGAAACTCCTGGTCCTGGTGTTGCTGGGGTTCGCGGCTACCGATTTCATGATCACCATGACGCTTTCTGCCGCGGACGCGACCGCGCACGCGCTCGAGAACCCGTTCGCCCCCGCCTGGATGCAGGGCCAGAACGTCGCGGTCACGCTGTTCCTGCTGGCTCTGCTCGCCGCGGTGTTCCTGCGCGGTTTCAAGGAGGCGATCGGCGTCGCCGTCGTCCTGGTGGGCATTTACCTCGGGCTGAACGTCGTCGTGGTCATCACAACGATCATCGAGGTCCTGCAGCACCCGGTGGCGGTCGATAACTGGTGGCTGGCCCTGACCACCCAGCACGGGAGCCCGCTGATGGTGGTGGGCATCGCGCTGCTCGTGTTCCCCAAGCTGGCCCTGGGCCTGTCCGGCTTCGAGACCGGCGTCGCCGTGATGCCGCAGATCCGCGGCCACGCCACGGACACCGAGGAGAACCCTCAGGGCCGGATCAAGGGTGCGCGCCGGCTGCTGACGACGGCGGCCCTGATCATGAGCGCGTTCCTCGTCACCACGAGCTTCACCACAGTGGTCCTGATCCCGGCGCAGGAGTTCCAGCCCGGCGGGCAGGCGAACGGCCGCGCCCTGGCTTATCTGGCGCACGAATACCTGGGAAACGGATTCGGCACCGTCTACGATCTGAGCACCATCGCCATCCTGTGGTTCGCCGGCGCCTCCGCCATGGCCGGGCTGCTGAACCTCGTGCCGCGCTATCTGCCCCGGTACGGCATGGCTCCGGAATGGGCCCGGGCGGTCAGGCCGCTGGTTTTGGTGTTCACCCTTGTGGGGTTCCTGATCACCTGGCTGTTCGACGCCGACGTCGACGCCCAGGGCGGCGCTTACGCCACCGGTGTCCTGGTTTTGATGACGTCGGCGGCGATTGCCGTGACGCTGTCCGCACGAAGCCACCGGCAGCGCAAGCGCAGCATCGGCTTCGGCATCATCGCCGTCGTGTTCATCTACACCACGGTGGCCAACATCTTCGAGCGGCCCGAAGGCATCCGGATCGCCGCGTTCTTTATCATCGGGATCATCGTGATCTCCCTGCTCTCGCGCATCCGGCGCTCGTTCGAGCTCCATGCCACGCATGTGCGGATGGACACCCCGGCCCTGGAATTCCTGGCCGCCAATGAATCCGGACCCATCGCGATCATCGCCCATGAGCCGCTGCGGCTCACTGCCCAGGCGTACCTGGACAAGCTCACGTCCGCGATCGAGGTCAGCCACCTCCCGCTGGACTCCCAGGCGCTGTTCCTCGAAGTCGTGGTGGACGACTCCTCGGACTTCGAGACCGCGCTCGAGGTCCGCGGGGTCAGCCGGCACGGGTACCAGATCCTGGAGGTCCACGGGCCTGTTGTTCCGAACACGATCGCCTCCGTGCTGCTGCACATCCGCGACGTCACCGGGCTGATGCCGCACATCTACTTCCGCTGGACGGAGGGAAACCCGTTCACCAACCTCCTGCGGTTCCTGGCTTTCGGCGAAGGCGAGATCGCCCCGGTGACGCGCGAAGTGTTGCGCGAGGCCGAGCCGGACGTCACCCGGCGTCCGTGGGTCCACGTCGGCTGACACCACGCCCGGCGGCAGGGGGGGGGCGGCCACCAACGCCTCGAACACCAACGCCTCGAACACAAGCGCCTCGGCCACCAACGCCTCGAACACAAGCGCCTCGAACACCAACGCCTCGAACACAAGCGCCCCTCCGGAGGAATCCTCCGGAGGGGCGTTTGTGGTCTTCGGGGAAAGTGTCCCGGCCAGGCGGCCGGGGCTTTTTCCGGAGTACTTAGAGCGGGCGGATGTTCTCAGCCTGCGGGCCCTTCGGGCCCTGCGTGACGTCGAATTCAACCTTCTGGTTCTCGTCCAGCGAGCGGTAGCCGCTGGTAGCGATTGCCGAGTAGTGGGCGAAAACGTCGGCCGACCCGTCATCCGGGGCAATGAAGCCAAAACCCTTTTCGGCGTTGAACCATTTAACTGTGCCTGTAGCCATGCCTTTATCCTTCTGAAATGCTGCTGATCTCCGGCGGCCAAAAGGCCAACGGCTGCGGAGACATTCGTCCGCTGTCCCCAACGTACGGTGCGACGGGCCGCGGTGCAAGGGTCTGACGGGGGTCTTCGTCTCGGCCGGCCGCTTTCGTCAGGCCGAGACGGTGGCGTCGAAGAGCGCAATCAGGTCCCGGCTGATCTGGTACGGCGAGGTCTCGGACGGGCTGTGGCCCGCGCGGTAGACCGAAATCCGCGCACCGATCGACTGCGCGAAGCTCCGGTGCAACGCCAGCGGCCAGAGGTCGTGTTCGCCGACTGCGACAAGCTTTGGCAGCGTCGCGGCCGCCAGCACCCGCCGCAGATCCGGGGTGTGCTTCATAAGGCCGATGATGTCGACCACCGAGGCGCGGCGCGTGAACGCGAACCGGCTCCTGACGAACCGCAGCCGCTGCGGCGCCACCCGGGCAATATTGCTGCGGATGCCCCAAATCATTATTGCGGTGCCGACCTTGGAGGTGACCCAACAGCTGACCCAGCCTGCCAGGCGCACGTAGCGGAGGCTCTGTCCCGGCTCCGGCGGGCAGCTGATGAGGGTCAGGCTGCGGAACTTTTCTGGCCGCTGGACGAACGCCAGTTGGGCAACCAGCGCCGCGAAGGAATACCCCACGACGTGCACGGCGCCTTGATCGGTGTCCAGCATGGCCAGGAGGTCGTCGCGGAACAGCTCGTAGTCGTAGCAGTTCCGGGGCGGAACGAGGTTTTCGGGCCCGGCCTGGGCGGATTCATACTGCCCGGCGATGTCGCAGCTGAGGACGAAGTAGCCGGCCGCGGCGAGCTCGGGCAGCATGAGGATGAAGTCTTCCTTGGAGCCGGTTGCGCCCGGGATTAGCAGGACGCGCGGCTTCCCGGGGTCTCCGGCAGCGATCGTCGCCAAGGTCCCGCTCGGTGCCTCGAACTGACCGCGCATCACGCCTGCCGGAAGGACGGCCCAGTCGAAGTCGGGCAACGCGGCGTCCCGGCGGGCGGCATCGTCCACCAGCCCCGAACCAAAGCCCTCGGGAACCGGGCCGCCCTGTGCGTTAATGCCGGCAGACGCCATCTATCTAACATAGCCCCCTGCCGGCGGCGTGGCGGAGGTCCCGTTGCAATTCGACGGCCCGGCGCCGGCCGGTCCGGAGGTTCACGCTCAGCCAGCCAGGCTGCCGGCGGCCGTGGCGGGGGAGAGCGGGGAATCCACCTGCCGCACCGTTCCGGCCGATCCGTCCACGGTCACGGTCTCACCGGTCCGCAAACGGGTGGTCGCGTCCGGCACGCCCACCACCGCCGGGATGCCGTATTCGCGGGCCACCACGGCGCCGTGCGAGATCACCCCGCCCATTTCCATCACCAGGGCGCCGGCCGTCATGAACAGCGGCGTCCAGCCGGGGTCGGTGGAGGGCGCCACGAGGATTTCCCCGGGCTCGAGGTGCGCGCCCACCGGATCCAGGATGACCCGGACCATTCCGGTGGCGGTGCCGGCCGACGCCGGTGTCCCGGCGAGGGCGCCGGAAGCGGGGGACTTGGCCATCACGGCCGCCTCCACATCCGTGCCGTCGGAGAGCAGGAGCCGGGGAATCCGGCGCCGGCGCAGTTCGACGTCGTAGATCCGGTGGCGGCCCGCGACGATGCCCTTGAGATCGGCACCCCGCAAACCCACACGGACCTCGTCGAATTCCAGGAAATACACGTCGTCCGCGGCGGCGATCGCACCGGACCGGGCCAGCTCGATGCCGATCGCGTTGAGCTGGCGGTGCATTTCCGCGAGGGCGAGGATGATGTAGAACTTGGGCAGTTCGCGCAGTCCGGACAGCTGGCGGGTCCGGCGCAGGCAGAATTCCACCAGCTGGGCACGGATCCGGCTCCGGACCCTGGTCCGCTCCACCAGGCTGCGGATCCTGGCCTCGGCATGTTCCTCGGCGCGGGCGAACTGCCGGTCGGGCGCTTGCTCGGGGTCGGCCACATGAAGGTAGTTCGAGATCATCCCGAGGATATGGTCCGGCTTCTCCGACCACCGCGGCATGCCAAGGTCGATCTCCGCCACGGCGCGGTGGCCGTAGCGGTCCAGGAACCCGTGCAGGCCGGTCTGTGCCACTGCGGGCAGCGAGCCGGCCTTGTACAGGGCGGCCAGTTCCCTTGGCCCGTGGGCCAGGAACACCTCCCGGGACGCGGCGTTCGCGCCGACGGTGACGGCCAGTTGCCAGAGTTCGAGGTCCATCTCAGTGGTGACATTGTTGGGCAGACCCCGCAACACGGCCTCGAGTTCCCGCGGTGCCGCGATGCCGCGCAGCAGCCTGCGCGCCCCGGCCAGCATGAGGTAACCAACGGACGGTCCGGGCAGCGTCGCCAGGATCAGTCCGTCCACGGTGTTCTCCAGGATGCGCTGGGCGTGATCGAGCCGGCCAAAAGTGGTGGCCGGTTCCGGCAGGACAAGTTCGGATTGAAGGCGATCTCCGTAATCGAAGGCGCGGCGCAGTTCGGCGGACGGCCGCACCGCGGCCCGCAGAAGGGACGGAAGCAGCCGGACCGTCAGGCCCAGGCCGGCCATGGTTCCGGGATCGCGCCCTGCGCTATTGCCCGCTGCGCCGCTGCCGGTCCCCGGCCGCCGGGGGGCCAGCCTGCCCGCCGCGCCGTGCCGTGGCCGCCGGGACGGCCGTTTGCGCACTCCGAACCGCGGGTCATCCAGGAGTGCCGGAAAAACCGCGCCGGACCTGCCGTCCGCCAGCGGAAGCATCCGCAGCAGGTAGCGGCGGCCGTACCTGTTGCGCACCATGGGCGTCACGTCCACATACATCCGCAATCCCGGGTTGACGTACCGCCACGGCCCGTTGCGGTTCCGCATTGAGCCCAGCACGGAGAGCCCCATGGGGGTCAGGGGCCTGGTCAGGCCCTGGAGCAAGGTGCCGCACAGGTAGACGTGGGGGTCGACGTCGGCCCCTGCCTCCGCGCCCAGCGGTTCGGCGGCCGCAGGCTCCGGCAGCGGATACAACGTGGTGATGGGCCGCGACTGGGTCACCCAGATCCTGCCCGCGGCGTCGATCACCCATTCCACATCCTGGGGTGCCCCGAACAGCCCCTGGACGGTATCGCCGAGGGCCGTGAGTTCGCGGATCCGGGCGTCGTCCAGGCTCGGCCGCCGCCGGACTGACGTCCCCTTCGGTGAACGGAGGAGGATGCGTCCCGTGGCCGTATCCACGACGAAATGGTCCGGGTTGACGCTGCCGGAGACCACCGCCTGGCCGGGCCCGGCGCTCGCATCGATGACCGTTTCGGTCCGGGTGCCCGTCACGGGATTGGCGGTGAAGAGCACGCCGGCGCTGGTGGCGGTGATGAGGTCCTGGACGACGACGGCGAGGCCCACCTCACGGTGGCTGATCCCGTTGGCGGCGCGGTAGGCCACGGCCCGTTCGGTCCAGAGTGAGGCCCAGCAGCGCCGGACCGACTCGACCACGGCGTCGGCTCCGGAGATGTTCAGGAAGGAATCCTGCTGGCCGGCGAAGCTGGCGAAGGGCAGGTCCTCGGCGGTGGCGGAGGATCTGACCGCCACTGTGGCCCGGCTGCCGAGCGCGGCATACGCGCCGCGAAGCGCGGCATCGACGTCGGCGGGAATCGGCGCGGTCACGATCATTTCCCGCGCCTGCCGGGCCAGTTCACCCAGATCCGGTCCGGGCCGGGCCAACCCGGGGCGGCCTGGCTGGCGGGAGTCGCCGTCGCCTATGTCGCCTATTTCGCCGTTGTCGCCGTTGTTCGACGGGTGGGGCTGCGCGGCGTCCAGCCGGGCCGCCAGCGCGTCCAGTTCGGCCGGGGCCGCCTTTCGGTAGGCAACCGTGGTGAGGCAGAATCCGCGGGGTACACGGAACCCGGCGGCCGTGAGCTTGCCGAGGTTCAGGGCCTTTCCGCCCACGAGCGGCAGGGGAGCGGAACCCAGTGCGCTGAGATCCATGACGAGACTTTCCGGTGCCCTGCCATCTGCAGAACCCATTTCCTGCTCCCACGTCCTGTCCGCGTCTTCAAGCCATGTGTTCACGCCACGTATTCAAGCCGCGGGCGGCCTCCGGGTCCTGAGTCCGGCGGCGCGGCGGCCCCTCTGCCAAGCGAGCCTGCCGGCCTACTGGCCGGCGTCGGCCTCGCCGGTGTCTTCCCACATAAGATCCAGGTTGCGGAAGACCGGAGGGCCGTCGCACAGGGCGGCCATCTGCGCGGCGAATTCGGAGGTCTCGGGCCGGTTGGAGTTCTCCATGGCCGACTCGTAGGAGTCGAACTCCACGATCGTGAGATAGGTTCCGGGGCGGTCGCGGTCTGCGGTGGCCATGATGCGGCGGAAGGTCGGGGCAGTGGTTCCCTCCGTTCTGGAGGGCCGGCCGAGTTGCTCGATCTCCTCAATGCGGGAGGTCTGAAATTCGATGATCTGCACGAACCTGGCCATGACGGCTCCCTTGACGGCGGCGGATGCTGATGCGCTTCACGCTAGACCCTCGTCCTTGCCCGTGCAAGGGCGGGAGCTAGCAGTACAGCCAGGCCGGCGCGGGCGGCCGCGCGGGTGTCAGCGCGGCCGCCGTCGAGAGCCCGGCTACGGGGTCAGGAGGACCTTGATGGCGCGCCGTTCGTCCATCGCGCGGTAGGCCTCGGGTGCCTCTTCCAGCGGCATGACCGAGTCGAACACGCGGCCCGGATTGATGGTGCCGTTCAGCACGTCCGCCAGCAGTTCCGGGATGTACGTCCGGGCCGGGGCCATGCCGCCGCCGATCGAGATGTTGGTGTCGAACAGAAAGCGCAACGGGGCTTCGGCGCCGCCGGTGGGGACGCCGACAAAGCCGAGGGCGCCGCCCGGGCGGACGCTGTGCAGGGCCTGTTCCATGGATTCCTTGGTCCCCACGCACTCCAGCACGGAGTCGGCCAGGACGCCGCCGAGCAGTTCGCGGACCTTGGCGACGCCCTCGTCCCCGCGTTCGGCGACGATGTCCGTGGCCCCGAATTCGCGGGCGATCGCCTGGCGGTCGGCGTGCCGCGACATGGCGATGATCCGCTCCGCGCCGAGGCGCTTGGCGGCCAGGACGCCGCAGAGCCCGACGGCGCCGTCGCCGACCACCACGACCGTCCGGCCGGGACCGGCCTTGGCCGCGAGTGCTGCGTGGTGGCCTGTGGCCATAACGTCGGAGAGCGTGAGCAGGCTGGCGCGGAGGGCGTCGTCCGGGTCGGTGACGCCCGGGACCTTGACCAGCGTGGACTCGGCGAGCGGTACTCGCACGGCCTGGCCCTGGCCGCCGTCGATCCCGTGGCCGGTGTCATCCTTGCCGCCCCAGCCGGCGAGGTGGTCGCAGGCCACCGTGACGCCGTCGAGGCACTGCGGGCACGCGCCGCAGCTGACCACGAATGGAGCGATCACGAAGTCGCCCACGGCGAGGTCTTTGATGTCGTCGCCGACGCTTTCGACCGTCCCGATGAACTCGTGCCCGATCGCGGACGGCTTGTGGGTGGGCTTGACCCCGCGGTACGGCCAGAGGTCCGAGCCGCAGACGCAGGAGGCGGTGACCTTCACGATGACGTCGGTGGGCAGCTGGAGGGTGGGGTAGCCGCGGTCTTCGACTCGGATGTCGCCGGGACCGTGGATGATGGTGGCGCGCATGGGTGCTCCTCGCATTGTGGTGGATGGGCTGGGAACGAGTTTAGTCCCGTGGCATCCCGGCCACGCAGGCGAGGACAAACAACGCGGGGTCAGATCCGGCCCATTAAGGGCCGTTTCTGACCCCGCGTTGCTTTAGAGGGCTTCGAGCACGCTGACGTAGTTGGCGATGCCCACGCCGCCCATGTTCTGCACCGCGGCCCGGCGCGGGTTGGCCAGCTGCATGTCGCCGGCGGTCCCGGTGAGCTGCATGGCGGCGATGACGTGCTGGGAGACGCCGGTGGCGCCGACGGGGTGGCCCTTGGCCTTGAGCCCGCCCGAGACGTTGACCGGCAGCTTGCCGTCCTTGAAGACCCAGCCTTCCTCGAGCGCCCGGGCGCCCTGGCCGCGTTCGGTCAGCCCCATGGCCTCGTACATGAGCAGTTCGGCGATGGTGAAGCAGTCGTGGACTTCCGCGAAGTCGAGCTCCTCCAGCCCGACGCCGGCCATCCCCAGGGCCCGCTGCCAGGAGGCCCGTGTGGCGGCGAATTCGGTCGGGTCCCGGCGCTCGGCGGGGAAGAAGTCGTTCGCCTGGCCGAAGCCGGCGAGCCGCACCGGGGCCGTGGCGCCGCCGGTAGGGGCGACGGAGAGGACGACGGCGGCGGCGCCGTCAGAGACGGGGGAGCAGTCGGTGCGGCGCAGCGGGTCGGCCACCATCGGGTTCTTGTCCGAGACGGTGCGGCAGAAGTCCTCGCCGAGGTCCTTGCGGAGCTGGGCATAGGGGTTGTCGACGCCGTTGCGGTGGTTCTTCGCCGCGATGGTGCCCAGGACGTCGCCGAGCTTCCCGTTGCTGTCGCCGTAGCGCTTCCCGTAGTGCTTCGCCACCTCGGCGAAGAGGCCGGTGAACCCGGTGGTGGAGGCCTTGCCGGCCATGTCGTAGTCCGCGCCGAGCAGGGCCGCGCCCACGACGTCGGCCCCGGCCTGCGTCATCTTCTCGGCACCGATCACCAGGACGGTCTTCGCGGTGCCGGCCAGCAGGGACTTGGTGCCCTGCTGGAACGCGGCCGAGCCGGAGGCGCAGGCGTTCTCCACCCTGGTGGAGGGCACGTTGGCCAGCTGGTCCGAGACCTGCAGTGCGAGGGAGGACGGGAAGGCCAGCGGCATCATGCCGGAGTTGAACTGGCCGAGGTAAATCTCATCGATCTGGCCGGGCTCGATCCCGGCGTTGCCGATCGCCTCGGTGGCGACCTGCACGATCAGGGACTCCAGGGTTTCTTCGCTCAGCTTGCCGAACCGGCTGTGGCCCCAGCCGGTGAGCAGGACGTCCTTGCCGAACTGGTCTTTGAGGCTCATGCCGTCGCTCCTTCAAATTCGAGCGCGACATCGAAGTCGGCTTCGGTTTTTTCGCGGATTTCCTCCACGGTGACGCCGGGCGCGAGGCGCGTGAGCGTGAGCTTCCGCCCGCCGTCTGCTTTGTGTTCATTCTTCACAAGGTCGAAGACCGCGAGGTCGCTGATGATGCGGTCCACGCAGCTGAGCCCGGTGAGGGGCAGCGTGCATTCCTTGACGATCTTGGCGGTGCCGTCCTTGGCGTTGTGCTCGGTGAGGACCACGACGCGCGGGGTGCCGGCCACGAGGTCCATGGCACCGCCCATGCCCTTGACCATCTTGCCGGGGATGGTCCAGTTGGCGAGGTCTCCGTTCCCGGAGACCTGCATGGCGCCCAGGATCGCGACCTTCACGTGGCCGCCGCGGATCATGCCGAAGGACGTCGCGGAGTCGAAGATGCTGCCGCCGGGCAGGACCGTGACGGTCTGCTTGCCGGCGTTGATCAGGTCCGCGTCTTCCTCGCCCTCGAAGGGGAACGGGCCCATGCCGAGGAGGCCGTTCTCGCTCTGCAGGACAACGCGGACGCCGTCGGGCAGGTTGTTGGCCACCAGCGTGGGGATGCCGATGCCAAGGTTGACGTAGTCGCCGTCGTTCAGTTCTTCGGCCGCGATTGCGGCCATTTCATCTCGGGTCCAGGCCATGGTGGTTCTCCTTGGAAAGTCAGGGTGCTGAGGGTGGGGCGCCAATGCCGGCGCGCCCGGGGTGGGCGGCGCTCGGGCCGGATTAGACGGTGACGGCGGAGGCGGCCTGCGCCGGCTCTGCTTCCGCTGCGGGCCGCGGGCGGACGGTGCGCTGTTCGATGTCCTTGACGCGGCCGCTGGCCTGGACCAGGCGCTGGACGAACACGCCGGGGGTGATGATGTGATTCGGGTCCAGCTGGCCGGGCTCGACGATCACTTCGGCCTCGGCGACGGTCACGGCGCCGGCCGTAGCGACCACGGGGTTGAAGTTCTGCGCGGTGTACCGGTAGATCAGGTTGCCGTCGGTGTCGGCCGTGTGGGCGTGAACCAGGGCGACGTCGGCCTTGATGGCGCGTTCCTGGACATAGGTCTCGCCGTCGAACTCTGCCAGCGGCTTGCCTTCGGCGACGAGGGTGCCCACGCCGGTCTTCGTGTAGAACGCCGGGATGCCGGCGCCGCCGGCGCGCAGCCGCTCAGCAAGGGTGCCCTGTGGGGTGAACTCCACCTCCAACTGGCCGGCGAGGTACTGCTCGGCGAAGAGCTTGTTTTCCCCAACGTAGGACGCGATGACCTTGCGGACCTGGCCGCCTTCGATCAGGACCCCGAGGCCCTTGCCGTCCACGCCCATGTTGTTGGAGACGACCGTCAGGTCCTTCACCCCGGAATCCCGCACCGCCTCGATCAGGTCAGCGGGGATCCCGCTGAGCCCGAAACCGCCGACGGCGAGCGTCATGCCGTCGCGCAGTACGTCCTGCAGAGCGGCCGCTGCCCCGGATTTCACCTTTGACATTGCATCTCCTCATTGAGCTCGTCTTGCTATCCACTCCGGCAATCCACTTTGTGGACTCCTTGCCTGAAGAAGGAGCCTATGGTGTGTCACAGACCACTGTCAACGTGGAGTTTCCCCGCAAATTGGCGGAGTTTATAGTGTGGACGCTACCCTTGGCACCATCCATTATGTGGATACCTGATGGTAAAATCGGGTAAAAGCAACGTGGGTGAAAGCATCACCCAGTTCCGGGCCGACGTGAGGCAAGCAATGAATACAACCCCCGTCCAGGGCGCCCAGGTGGTCAGCCGGGCAGCCGGCCTGCTGCGCCTGGTCGGCCGGAAGCCGGAGGGCTGCCCCCTGGTGGAGCTCGTGCGCGAATCCGGCCTGACGCGGCCCACCGTGCACCGGCTGCTGAGCTCACTCGCGGCCGAGGGGCTGCTGGACCAGGACCCGGGCAGCGGCAACTGGGTCCTGGGTCCTGAGATCCTGCTGCTGGGGTCCGTGGCCTCGGCGCGCTTCCCCCTGGAGGACATCGCGAGGCCGAGCCTGCGCCGCCTGACCGAAGAGACCGGCGAAAGCGCTTTCTTCTCCATCCGCCGCGGCAACGAGACCGTGTGCCTGCTCCGGGAAGAAGGCAGCTTCCCGGTCCGTTCCTTCGTGCTGCACGAGGGGGTGCGGTTCCCGCTGGGCGTCGCCTCCGCAGGCACCGCCATCATGGCCTTCCTGCCGGCACAAGAGCAGGAAGAGCTGCTCGCCAACTGGGCAGCCCACGCCGGCAGCTTTGCGGCCGCGCACACCGCAGCACTGGTCAGGGAGAACCTGGAAGCGACGCGGCAGGCCGGCTATTCGGTCAATCCGGGGCTGGTCCTGGAAGGCAGCTGGGGGATGGGTGCGGCGGTCTTCGACCAGCGGGGCCGCCCCGCCTGGGCGCTGTCCCTGACCGGCATCGAACCGCGCTTCCGGGAGGACCGGCGTCCGCAACTGGGGCGGCTGCTCCTGGAAGAAGCGCACCGGATCTCCACGCTGCTGACCCGCTCGCCAGGCGCCTGACCCTCGTCAAGGGCCCCGGTTCGGCTCAGGCCGCCTCGGACAATTCAACTTGCCGGGCGACTCTTGCGCAGCCGCCGCTTGTGCCAGAAGCTGGCAGCACAGGCCGCATCGCGTCGAGCCGAAGGAGCAAAGCCTCATGAAAGACATCAAGATCTCTTTCGATCACTATGGCAGCCCGGACGTCGTCACCGTTGGCGAGGAGGAACCGCCGGTTCCGGGGGAGAACGAGGTCCAGGTGGGGATCCGCGCCGTCGGCGTCAACCCGATGGACTGGAAAGTCGTTGCCGGCTACCTGGAGCCCTACCTTGCCCTGGACTTCCCTGCAGTTCCCGGCTGTGAGGCGGCAGGAACCGTGACCGCCGTTGGCCCCGGCGTGACCGGCCATGAGGTGGGCGACGACGTGATCTGGAATGGCATTTCCGGGGCCTACCGTGCCGCGGCCAATTTTCCGGCCAGCCAGCTGACGCCAAAGCCCGCGGGCATCGATTTTGAGCAGGCGGCGTGCGTCGCGATAGCTGGCGGCACAGCGTATTCGGCGCTGCTTCAGCTTGGCATTGGCGTGGGGGACACGGTCCTCATCCACGGTGCGGCGGGCGGGGTCGGCTCGGCGGCAGTCCAGATCGCGCGGCACCTCGGCGCCCGGATCATCGGCACCGCTTCAGAGCAGAACCACGACTATTTGCGCGGCCTCGGCGCCGTGCCGGTGGCCTACGGCGAAGGGCTCGTGGAACGCGTCCGCGCACTGGGCACCATCACCGCCGTCCTGGACACCTTTGGCGGGGAGGAGACGACGACGGCGACGGTCCATTTGCTCGGCGGCCACGGCGCCGCGGTGACCACAGTGCCTGGAAAGGCGGCCAACGCGGCCGGAATTGCACCGGTCAGGCTGCTGGACGGACGGGTCGCGGAGGCGGCCCGGCTGTCGGCCGGGGGAAAGCTCCGCTTCAGCATCCAGGAGCGGATTCCCCTCACCGATGCTGCCAGGGCACTGGGCATCAGCCGCGCAGGCCATGTCCGGGGCAAACTCGTGCTGATCCCGTAAGTGGAACCCCGCGGGGCCGCCCGGCAGCCCCGCCCGGGGCTCTCGGCTCAGGCTATTTCCACCAGGTGTCGAAAATCGTCACCGGGACCGTGCGCTTGTGGCGGGTCCGCAGGTACATCGCCTCGATCCGTTCGGACGCGGCATCGGGTACGTCACGGCCCTCGAGGTAGTCATCGATCAGGTCGTAGCCCAGGCCGAGTTCGTCCTCGTCGGTGCGGCCCGGCTTGCCATCCAGCAGATCCGCCGTCGGAACCTTTTCCCAGATCCGGGCCGGTGCGCCGAGTTCCGCCAGCAGGGCGCGGTTCTGGCGCTTGTTAAGGCCGAACAGCGGCAGGATGTCCGCGCCGCCGTCGCCGAACTTGGTGAAGAATCCCGTGACGGACTCGGCGCCGTGATCCGTGCCGATCACCAGGTAGTTGTGCTCGCCGGCCAGGGCGTACTGGGCAATCATCCGGGTCCGGGCCTTGGTGTTGCCCTTGTGGAAATCGGAGATCTCGGTTCCTACGGTCTTCTCGAACTCGTCCTCGAAGCCATCTACTGCGGCCGAGATGTTGAACGTCCATTCGGTCTTGGCGCGCACGAAGTCCAGGGCCGCCTGGGCGTCGTCCTCGTCATGCTGGACGCCGTAGGGCAGGCGCACGGCCACAAAGTTCGCCTCGGTGCCCTCGGCCTCGAGTTCCTCGACCGCCAGCTGGGCCAGCCGCCCGGCCAGGGAGGAGTCCAGGCCGCCCGAGATGCCCAGGACGAAGCCCTTGGTGTGGGTGGCCGTCAAGTATTCCTTCAGGAACGTCACGCGTTTGCGCACCTCCCCGGCAGGGTCGATCCGGGGCTGCACGCCCATTTCCTCGATGATCTTCGCCTGGAGTTCACGCATGCCTCACAGCCTAGTCAGCGGTGTCAACAACGCTCAACTGTTGCAGCCGGACCGGCGGCTGGCGCGCGGATCCGGCGTCGAAATGGCTTCGGTTCCGGACGGCGGCTACGGTTTCGGACCGTTGCGACTTAGATGAGATGGGTGGGCATCACGGACCGGCTTCGTGTGCCACCGCCGGCGAGCGGGTTCAGCTGGGCCAGCAGCATGGACACCGCCATGCGACCGGCCTGCTCGATCGGGGAGGCCATGGTGGACAGCGGCGGATTGCAGAAGTCGGCGCCAAAGATGTCGTCGCAGCCCAGGGCAGGTCGGAGTTCCAGGGCACGTTCAACGAGAACGTCTTCTGCGACTCCTTCGACACCCGGCTCTAAACTGGCGCGGCGGGGCTGCGGGCGCCTAGGTTTCGGCTCGCCGCTACGGTTTCGGGCCGGTGCTGCGCGGATCCCCGCCGCGCCGGTCCGAAGCCGCGGCGCGGGTCCGAAACGTGCGCGAAAAACCCTCCCGCGGCACCCCGCGCAGGCGTAGCGTGGGGCCATGGAGAAGACCGGATGCGCGGTGGTGGGCGGTGGACCTGCGGGGATGATGCTGGGCTTGCTCCTGGCACGCGCCGGGGTGCGGGTGACGGTGTTGGAGAAGCACGCCGATTTTCTGCGCGACTTCCGCGGCGACACCGTGCACCCGTCCACCATCCGGCTCATTGACGAACTTGGGCTCGGCCAGGAGTTCCGCCGGCTGCCGCAGAGCCGCCTGAAGAACGTCGTTTTCCCGGTCCCGGGCGGGCCGTCCGTGACCATGGGTGACTTTGACGCCCTGCCGCCGCCGTACAACTACATCGCCATGATGCCGCAGTGGGATTTCCTGAGCTTCCTCGCCGACGCCGCCGCACAGGAACCGGGGTTTACGCTGCTCATGAGCCACACCGCCACCGGCCTGGTCCGCAACGGGGGCCGCGTCCGCGGAGTCCGCTTCAGGACTCCCGACGGCACGCAGGACGAGCTGCTGGCGGATCTGGTGGTTGCCACGGACGGCCGCCATTCCGCGCTGCGCACTGCGGCCGGGCTGGCGCCAAAGGAGTTCCCGGTGCCCTTCGACACCTGGTGGTTCCGGTTGCCCCGCTATCCCTCCGAAACGGGTGAGGTGGCCGGGCTTGTGCCGGCGTTCGGGCCCGGCGAGGCGCTGCTGGCCCTGTTCCGCAACGACTACTACCAAATGGGCTACCTCGCCGCCAAGGGCGCCGACGCCCGGATCCGTGCGGAAGGCGTTGAGGGCTTCCGACGGCGGGTCGCAGGGCTCCGCCCCGATCTCGCGGACCGGGTGGACGCCATCAAATCCCTCGATGACCTTCACTGGCTGGACGTGCGCCTGAACCGGCTGCGCTCGTGGCACATCAACGGGCTGCTGTTCATCGGGGACGCCGCGCATGCGATGTCCCCGGCCGGCGGCGTCGGAATCAACCTCGCCATCCAGGACGCGGCCGCCGCCGCCGAGTACCTTGCCCCCGCACTGCTCCGGGGCCGGGTAACCACGGCGGACCTTGAGAAAGTGGAACGACGGCGCCGGCTGCCGACCGTCATTGTGCAGACCGTCCAACGGATCATGCAACGCGCGATCTTCGTCCCGGTCATGACCGGGAAGCGGACAAAATTTCCGGCCGCGGCACTCTTCTTCGCCCGGCACGTTCCGGCGTTCCGCAAGATCATTCCCCGCTTCATCGCCTTTGGTCCGCGGCCCGAGCACGCACCGGCCTTCGCGCGGCGTGCCGAACCCCAGCCGCAGCCCTAGCCCTGACCCGGGACCGACATACAGCTCACCGGCTGGGAATCTGCGGCGGACCAGCCACTAAACTGGGAGCCATGACTGCCACCCGTGACTTCGCAGCCGACGCTGCCGCTGCCCGTGCCCGACTCCTGGAACTGATCAAGGAACTGGCCGTAGTCCGCGGCAAGGTCATCCTCTCCAGCGGCGCCGAAGCCGACTACTACATCGACCTGCGCCGCATCACCCTGCACCACGAGGCGTCCAAACTCGTCGGACAGGTCATGCTCTCGCTGATGGAGGACGCCGGGATCGATTTCGAGTGCGCCGGGGGACTCACCATGGGGGCGGATCCGGTGGGCACCGCCGTCATGCATGCCGCCGTCGACGCCGGCCGCCCGGTGGACGCTTTCGTGGTCCGCAAGGCGCAGAAGTCCTACGGCATGGGCCGCCAGGTGGAAGGCCCCTCGGTCGAGGGCCGCAAGGTCCTGGTCCTGGAGGACACCTCAACCACCGGCGGGTCCGCGCTGACCGCCGTCGAGGGCGTCCGCAAGGCCGGCGGCAACGTGGTGGCCGTCGCCGTGATCGTGGACCGCGACACCGGGGCCAAGGAAAAGATCGAGGCCGAAGCCGGTGTTCCGTATCTCTTCGCCTTCGGCAAGGACGAACTCGGCCTTAGCTAGGGGTTCGACGCCGGACGGCAGAGGTGGACGGGGTATGGGCCGTGACCTATCATTTGTCCCATACCCGTCCATCCTTTATCTGGAGAACACGCGCCATGCTCCCGTCCGAAAAGTCCCTGAACAGCGGTGTGAACCGCGGCCCTGAGGGGCAGGGCGCCGACATCTCGGTGGGAACGGTCGACCAGATCCAGAACCTGATCCTGGACAGCGCGGACTTCGAAGAGTTCCTGAACGAACTCGCGCGTTTTTCCGCGCACCAGGTGGCCGGCTCCGGCGACGACGCGCTGTGCGGAATCACCCTGCTCCGGGACCGTAAGGCCGCCACGATCGGGTGGAGCAGCGACTCCGCCCGCGAAGTGGACGAGATCCAGTACTCACTGTCCCAGGGCCCCTGCCTGACCGCCGCCAAGGAGGAACGGGAGGTCTACGTCCCGGACCTCTTCGACGAGGACCGCTGGGGTCCTGACTACGCCTCCGCCGTCGCCTCGCACGGCCTGCGCTCGGTGTTGTCGGTGCCTTTCCACCTCCAGGGCGAAGCCCAGGCGGCCCTGAACCTCTACTCCGATGTCCCGCACAAGTTCGACGGCGACGTCGCGGTCCGGGCCCGCGGCTACACCCGCGAAATCTCCCAGGCGCTGCGGCTGGCAGTCCGGTTCTCGCTGCACACGGACAGTGCCACAAACCTGCGCGCCACGCTTGAATCCCGGACCGTGATCGACATGGCCATCGGGATCGTTATGGCGCAGAACCGTTGCGACCAGGAAACCGCCGTCCGGATCCTCACCGACGCCTCCAGCAACGGCAACGTCAAGCTGCGCGACATCGCCAAATCCCTGGTGCAGTCTGTCGGCGGAACGGCAACCCGGACGCACTACGAGGAGCCGGATAGGCGGCAGGCCGGCTGAACCGGCAGCCGCCTATGACTTGTGTGCGACCACAAGCGCGGATACGCTGAATGCGGTTGAGCCGTCGGCCATAGACATCCTTATTTGGAGTACCTATGGACCAAACACTGCAAGCCCACGTCAAACTCGATGTCGTTTCCGACGTCGTCCGGATTAGTGTCCGGGGGAGCCTCACACAGGCCTCCCGCCCCTCCCTGATGCACATTATCCAGCGCGTCCGCCGCATGGGAATCATCTCGCACATCCGCGTTGACCTCGGCCTGGCCGCATTCGTGGAATCAGTGGCGCTGGCCGGCCTGCGCAACGACCTCAACGCGATCGACGGCGGGGCCTCCGGTTCGGAGGTCGCCGGCATGCCGGCTCCCGGCGGAGTCTCCCTGGAACTGACCGCGCACCGCGACGATTCCGCCGCCTTGCCACCCCTGGACATGGCCGGGGAATTTACGGCCTCGATCGATCCCTCAGGCACCCGGAAGCTGCACCGATTCTCCGACGACGAACTCTTCGCCGCGAGCGACTCTGTGTTCGGCCTTCTCGATGATCCCGCTGACATGGCCCGGTCGGAACTCCTGGCGACCTATGACGAGATCGGCATGGAAATCAGCCGCCGCGAGGTCGGCCGCGAGCCCGAACCCGCGTAACCGGCAACGGCGCTCCAACGGCGCTCCAACGGCGCCAACCGCGCTCCAGCGGCCCGCCAACGGCGTGCCAGCGGCGCTTCCACGCTGGGCTTCGGGACCGCTGTATGGTCCGGTTTCTCATCCCCGCCGAAGCGTGGATACGGTAGAGATGTGCCGGCCGAGATGGATCCGAACCATCCGCGAGGCCCCGGTGCTTCCGAGGCCCGCATGCTCCGCCGCGCCGTCGAGCTTAAACGGGTTTCCCGGCGATCGTTCCTGATCGGCGCCGGGTCCGCGTCGCTGCTGGCGGCGGACATGCTGTTCACTCAGCGCGTGCAGGCCGAGCGGCGTGTCAGCCGGATCCTCGAAGTACCTGACGACGTTGCCGAACGGTATTACCCCCACGCCAGCTGGATCCTGTTCCCCGGCTACAAAACGAGCTGGGAAGAAGCCCTGTGGATCCTGAACGCGCTGCGCGGCTCCCTGAACAAGAGGGGCCAGCTCGCCGCCGTCGGGTATTCCAACGAAGGCCTGGACATCGACGAGGTGGTCATCGCCGTGATCGAGCACGTCCGCGCCCACAATCTCACCAGCCTCTACTTCTACGGCCATAGTTTTGGCGGCATGGTGGCTACCCAGGTGGCGGCCCGGCTGCGCGAACTGCACGGAGTCGAAGTGGCGTTCATCCTCCTCGACTCCAGCCCGGCGAGCCGGCACGACGTGCTGGACCAGAGCTGGTTCGAGGGCGTGGTGCTGCTCTACGAAAGCGGGTTCCGCTTCCCCACAGTGCTGCGCGGCGGCTACGAGCTCGGCGAGAGGATGCTGCACAAGAATGAACGCAGTTGGGGCCAGGTGGTGGACCAGACACTGGAACAGCTGTCCCCGATCGCGCCGTCCAGCGTGCTGATCCAGTCCGAATCCGCGTACATCTTCCACTTTGAGGCCAGCCGTTTCGTCGGGAAGCTGGGCGAAACGAAGATGGCGTTCATCGGCAACCCCCGGGACAAGACGGTTGATTACGAGACCGCCCGGGACACCTGGTCACTGTCCTTCAAAACCAACATGGTCTCGGATGACCTGCGCACCGACGGGGCGAGGCCGGAGCACGCGAGCCCTGGCTGGAGTCCGTTCATCTACCGGCCCATCATCGAGAAACTCCAGGACGATCTCTTCCCGCTGCCCGGCGGCGGCGGGAAGAAGACCGCGTTCTGAGGTATCGCGTTCCGGGGTGTTGCTCAGATCTGGTTCTTGAGGTCCGCCACGGAATTCAGGATCTGGTTCGGCCGGAACGGATACGCGGCGATATCGTCCCGGTGGGTGATGCCGCTGAGCACCAGCACCGTGTGCAGGCCCGCCTCCATGCCGGCGATGATGTCGGTGTCCATGCGGTCACCGATCATCGCCGTGGTTTCCGAGTGCGCGTCGATCTGGTTCATTGCAGACCGGAACATCATCGGGTTGGGCTTGCCCACAATGTACGGTTCGCGGCCCGTGGCCTTGGTGATGAGGGCGGCGATGGCCCCGGTGGCAGGCATGGGGCCGTCCTTCGAGGGCCCGGTGGCGTCCGGGTTGGTGGCGATGAAACGCGCGCCGGCGAGGATCAGGCGGATGGCCATGGTGATGGCTTCAAACGAATACGTGCGGGTCTCGCCGAGCACCACGAAGTCGGGGTTCTGGTCGGTGAGGATGAAGCCGGCCTCGTGGAGCGCCGTCGTGAGTCCTGCTTCGCCGATCGTGTAGGCGCGGTTTCCCGACTCCGAGCCGCGGACCTGGTCCTTGAGGAACTGGGCCGTGGCCAGGGCCGAGGTCCAGATGTTCTCCTCCGGGATTTCCAGCCCGGAAGAGCTCAGCCGGGCCGCGAGGTCCCGGGGCGTGAAGATTGAGTTGTTGGTCAGCACGAGGAACCGCTTGGAGGTGTCCACCCAGCGCTGGATCAGCTCCGCCGCGCCCGGGATGGGCTGGTTCTCGTGGACCAGCACACCATCCATGTCCGTGAGCCAGCACTCGATTTCCTGGCCGCTGCGGTATACCGACGCCGATGAACGTACTTCGTCTGACTCTGCCATGGGGGACCTCCGCCGCTGGTGATGTGCTGCTTACTGGCTCCCAGTCTAATGTTGAGGAGTGACTGAACAGCCCGATAGCCCCGCCCCGTCCCTTCCCGCCGCAGAGGAAGGGCCGGAACCGAAGGCGGAGGTCGGCGTCGGCCCCTGGGAAGGCGAACTTCCACAGGGCGGGCACTGGGATCCTGACCTCCTGGCGGACGGCGACCGGCGCAACGTGGTGGACAAATACCGCTACTGGAAGCACGAGGCGATCGTGGCCGACCTGGACTCCAAACGCCACAATTTCCACATCGCGATCGAGAACTGGCAGCACGACCTCAACATCGGCACCGTGGTCCGGACCGCCAACGCGTTCCTGGCCAAGGAAGTCCACATCATCGGACGACGCCGGTGGAACCGCCGCGGGGCCATGGTCACCGACCGCTACCAGCACGTCCGCCACCACCCCACCGTTGAGGACTTCGTGGCCTGGGCGCAGGGGGAGGGGCTGGCGATCATCGGGATCGACATCTTCCCGGACTCGGTGCCGCTGGAGACCTACGAACTGCCCAAGGACTGCGTCCTGGTCTTCGGCCAGGAAGGCCCGGGCCTGACCCCTGAAGTCCACGAAGCGGCGCTGGACACCCTGTCGATCGAACAGTTCGGCTCCACCCGTTCCATCAACGCAGCCTCCGCCGCCGCGATCGCGATGCACGCCTGGATCCGCCGCCACGTGTTCGGCCAGCTCCCGGGCTAAAGCCACTCTTAGGCATCCGTGGCCCCGGGGGTTCCGTACCGACAAGCGAGCCGTTGACTTGGATCGCTAACCAGCAGACGCTGTCGGTGCAAGGCGAACGCGCGAGGAGAAGGATGTGGACCAGAACCGGAGACATCACCGTTGCACGTCGGATGAAGCCGTCCCGTTCGGCAGGGGAGCGGAAACCCGGTGAACGGGTTGTGGACGGCGTCCTGAATGTCGACCCGCTGCTCGCCCTGATCATCATGGGCCTGCTGGTCTTCGCCGAGGACGCCCTCTTCGTCGGCTTCGTTGTCCCCGGTGAGACCGCCGCGGTTCTGGGCGGGGTCGTGGCCAGCCGCGGGGCCGGCGCCGGCCAGTCCGCTGGCAGGCCGGAACCATGACCGAAGCGCCCGGCCGCGAGTGTTACAGGGGCCACGTGACCGGAAACACGGCCCCGGCGCAGGAATGGCTAGGATGGTTCCTAGCCGACGAGGTTCCCTCCAGGATCACCAGCCCGTAGACGAAATTCACATTAGGAGTCAGCATGCCCATTGCAACCCCAGAGATCTACTCCGAGATGATCGACCGCGCAAAGACGGGCGGCTTCGCCTTCCCGGCGGTCAACGTCACGTCCTCCCAGACCCTGAACGCCGCCCTGCGCGGCTTCGCCGAGGCCGAGTCCGACGGTATCGTCCAGGTCTCCACCGGCGGTGCAGCTTACTGGTCCGGCGCCGCCACCAAGGACATGGTTGCCGGCTCCCTCGGCTTTGCCGCGTTCGCCCGCGAAGTCGCGAAGAACTACGGCGTGAACATCGCCCTGCACACGGACCACTGCCCCAAGGACAAGCTGGACGGCTTTGTGCTCCCGCTGCTCGCCGCCTCCGAGGCCGAGGTCAAGGCAGGCCGCAACCCCCTCTTCAACTCGCACATGTGGGACGGCTCCGCCGAGACCCTGCAGGAAAACCTGCGGATCGCCCGTGAACTGCTCGAGCGCACCGCCGCCGCCAAGATGATCCTCGAGGTCGAGATCGGCACCGTGGGCGGCGAGGAAGACGGCGTCGAGAACGCCATCAACGACAAGCTCTACACCACGGTCGAGGACGCCCTGGCCACCATCGACGCGCTCGGTTCCGGCGAAAACGGCCGCTACATCACGGCGCTGACCTTCGGCAACGTGCACGGCGTCTACAAGCCGGGCGGCGTCAAGCTCCGCCCCGAGATCCTCAAGGACATCCAGGAGCAGGTCGGCGCCAAGATCGGCAAGGCCAACCCGTTCGACCTCGTGTTCCATGGCGGCTCCGGATCCTCGGACAAGGAAATCGCGGACGCCGTCTCCTACGGCGTCATCAAGATGAACATCGACACCGACACCCAGTACGCCTACACCCGCCCCGTGGTGGACCACATGTTCCGCAACTACGACGGCGTGCTGAAGGTCGACGGCGAGGTCGGCAACAAGAAGCTCTACGATCCCCGCGTCTGGGGCGCTTCGGCGGAGGCCGGCCTGGCCGCCCGCGTGGTCGAGGCCGCCCAGCAGCTGGGTTCCACCGGCAAGACCTTCTAGCCATGTCCGACGAGTTCCGGAAAAACCTGATGGGTCCCGAGCCCACGCTCCTGCCTGCCGAGAGCGAGATCTACCAGCATCTCGCGCTCGGCCAGGAAGCCGTGGACCTCGTGGCGAAGCACCCCACCTCCTCGCTCCTGTGGGCCATCCTCGCCGAGGAGGCCTGGGACGAGGGCCGCACCATCGATTCCTACGCGTACTCGCGGGTCGGCTACCACCGCGGCCTGGACTCGCTGCGCCGCAACGGCTGGCGCGGCGTCGGCCCAATCCCGTGGGAGCACGAACCCAACCGCGGCTTCCTGCGCTCCCTCTACTCGCTTGGCCGTGCGTCCGCGGCGATCGGCGAGGCTGAGGAGCCGGAGCGGATTGAAAAGTTCCTGAAGGATTCCGATCCCGGCGCGAAGGCGGCCATCGAAGCCGAGGGCTGAGGCGGCACCAGGCAACGCGTTGCGGTTTAACAGACGACGGCGGGCTCCCACCTTGAGGTGGGRGCCCGCCGTCGTTTGTGCGTGCGTGGGTCAGCTGGCCTTGGCCAGGCCCGTGCGGGCCATGGCGTCCGCGTACGCGGTGTGCATCTCCGCCAGGTACTCTTCCTGCCGGGCCGGGGTGCCGGCGAACGCCCGGCCGCTGAGCGAGCGGACCTTGTAGGTCTTCAGGCCGCGGCGCCAGATCATGGGCACTTCGGTCTTGAGCAGCAGGTTGGCCAGGCGGTTGGCCTCGGTGCCGTGGGCGACGATCACGGAGGCGCGGGGAACGAGGGCCAGGAACTTCAGCAGCGGCTTCAGGCCCGCGGAAATCTGGTCCGGCGTGAACTTGCCGTTCGGCTCGCCGGGGACGTGCCACGGGTGGACGTTCCAGGGCATGACGAATTCGGGGCGCAGGCCGAGTTTCCACTGGATGCCCAGCATGCGGGTGGCGGCCTCGTCGTCGCCGGCGGTGATGAAGCCTGACGCGTCAGCGGTGCCGATGTTGGAGTACAGGCTGATGATCCGGCACTCGTCGACGTCGTGCATGGGGTCCACGTAGGGGACAGCGGTGCCAGCTTTGGTTGCCTGGAGGACGTCAAGGAGCTCGTTGACGGGGGCGACGTTAGGTTCGTACCGGCGGCTCAGAAGCTCTTCGCGGAAATTTTCGGTGGCCAGGGCTGTCATATGTTGCTGGGTCTCCTGCGGGATTGGCAAAGCTGCCACACCGGATGCAGGCACGCCGAATACGGGCATGCGGAGCAATGGTGTGGTTTGAAAATGTGGTGTGGACCGATTCCTGGTCGATCCTTATCAGTCTATCAAGCCCCGCGAAATGCGGCACCGGGCCGGACCCCGCCGGCCCGGTGCTGCTACCAGAGCCGCTGGGTGGCGCGGCGTGCGCCTTCGCCGAGGGCCTCCAGCTTGGCGTACGCGATTTGGGGATGCACCCTGCCGCCCAGCCCGCAATCGGTGGACGCAATCACGTTTTCCCGTCCCACGAGCTCGGCGAAGCGCACGATCCGGTCGGCCACGAGGTCCGGATGCTCCACGACGTTGGTGGCGTGCGAGACGACGCCGGGGATGATGACCTTCCCCTCGGGGAGCTTCGCATCCTCCCAGACGCGCCATTCGTGCTCGTGCCGGACGTTGGCCGCCTCGAAGGAGTAGCCGCCGGCATTGACCTGCAGGACTGAGTCGACGATGTCTGCGAAGGGGATGTCCGTGGTGTGCGGGCCGTGCCAGGAACCCCAACAGACATGCAGCCGGATCTGCTCCGGGGGAAGACCGCGCAGCGCCCAGTTCGTTGCTTCGACCCGGAGTTGGATGAACTTCAGGTAGTCCGCCAGGCTCGGCTCGGGGTTGATCTGGTCCCAGCTCTCGGCCAGGGAGGGGTCGTCGAGCTGGACTGTCAGGCCGGCGTCGATGATGGCCTTGTATTCCTCTCGCATCGCGTCGGCGCAGGCGTAGAGGAGTTCCTCGTCGCTGCCGTAGTATTCGTTGGCCACCCGGGCGCACGAACCGGGCGAGAGGGAGGCGATGAACCCCGCGGCGAGTCCGGCCGCGGCCAGGCCGGTCTTGAGGTTGGCAACGTCCGAGGCCACGAGCTCCTGGCCCGTGTACGTCAGCGGCCCGGCGACCTTGGGCTGCGTGACGGCTTTGCGGTGGGCCAGGATCCCGGAGGAGGGGTCGTTGTAGGCGTCATCGAACTTCTCCCGGTCCCGGCGGTCCGGGAAGGAGGTCAGGACGATGTGGCCGGGCGAGGAACGGTGCACCGTGGCGTCGGCCCAGYGGTCCACGTCGGTCGGTTCCAGGCCGCCGAGCCGTGAGAAGGAGTAATTCCACCAGGCGCCGTAGTCCACGGAGCTGGACATCGTGTGCCCGTACTCGCCGTCATTGGGGATGTCGATGCCCAGCTCCTTCTGGCGCTGGACGACGTCCACCACCGAGGTTTCGAGCAGGTCCAGGAATTCGGGCGTGATGCCGTCCGTTTCCTTGGCCTCGTTCGCGGCGATCAGCTCCGGCGTGCGGGGCAACGAGCCGGCATGGGTCACACGGATGTGGTCAGTGGTCCGGGGCATGGCGCGGTTTCCTTTCGGCCGCTCGGGATTCTCACTCCCACTCAATTCCACCCTGCGCCGTCCCGCAAGTGGTGCCCGCTATGTGTCGGGCCTGAGCCGGCGGATGATGCAGCAATGGCGAACGCCATGAAAAAAGAACGGCTCGTCCGCCGCGGCGGACGCGTGGCCCTCCCTCGCGGAAGCCGCCCCGGCGTTCACCACCGTCGGGACGGCGCGTCCAAGCAAGGACCCAAGGCGATGCCGGGCACCGATTTCGGCTAAACTTGGGTGGTAAGAGCCCCGGAACTCTGGCGTTGGATACGAACACAGCGATAGATTCGGGGCATTCTCATGAACGGCGCTGAGCTGCGGTGACCGCCTGGTCATTAAACGCAGTTCGGCCCGAACGAATGGGGGAGGATCCCATGCCAGCAATCGTGATCGTCGGAGCCCAATGGGGCGACGAAGGCAAAGGTAAGGCCACTGACCTGCTTGGCGGCCGCGTCGACTATGTCGTCAAGCCCAACGGCGGCAACAACGCCGGGCACACCGTCGTCGTAGGCGGTGAGAAGTATGAGCTCAAGCTCCTTCCGGCCGGCATCCTGAGCCCGAACGCGGTTCCGATCATCGGCAACGGCTGCGTGGTGAACCTGGAAGCCCTGTTCCAGGAGATCGACGGACTGGAGGCCCGCGGTGCGGACACCTCCAAGCTGCGCGTCTCCGCCAACGCGCACCTCGTGGCGCCCTACCACCAGGTCCTGGACAAGGTCACCGAGCGGTTCCTCGGCAGCCGCGCCATCGGCACCACCGGCCGCGGCATCGGCCCGGCCTACATGGACAAGGTGGCCCGCCTTGGCATCCGCGTCCAGGACGTCTTTGACGCCTCGATCCTGCGCCAGAAGGTAGAGGGTTCGCTGCGCCAGAAGAACGAGCTCCTGGTCAAGGTCTACAACCGCCGGGACATCGAGGTGGACGAGATCGTGGAGTACTTCCTGTCCTTCGCCGAGCGCCTCCGTCCGCTGGTCATCGACAGCACCTACGTCCTGAACACCGCCCTGGACGAGGGCAAGGTGGTCCTCATGGAGGGCGGCCAGGCCACCTTCCTGGACGTTGACCACGGCACCTACCCCTTCGTGACGTCCTCGAACCCGACCGCGGGCGGCGCCTCCGTGGGCTCCGGCATCGGCCCCACCCGGATCTCGCGTTCCATCGGCATCATCAAGGCCTACACCACCCGCGTGGGCGCAGGGCCGTTCCCGACGGAGCTGTTCGATGAGATGGGCATGTACCTGCAGAAGACCGGCGGCGAGTTCGGCGTCAACACCGGCCGTCCCCGCCGCTGCGGCTGGTACGACGCCGTGCTGGCACGCCACGCCTCCCGGGTCAACGGCTTTACGGACTACTTCGTCACCAAGCTGGACGTGCTGACGGGCATCGAACAGATCCCGGTCTGCGTGGCCTACGACGTCGACGGCGTGCGGCACGACGAAATGCCCATGACCCAGACCGAGTTCCACCACGCCAAGCCGATCTTCGAATACTTCGAAGGCTGGACCGAGGACATCACCGGCGCCCGCACCCTGGAGGACCTGCCGGAGAACGCCCGGAACTACGTCCTGGCCCTGGAAAAGCTCTCCGGTACCCGGTTCTCCGCGATCGGCGTCGGCCCGGACCGCGACCAGACGATCGTGGTCAACGACCTCATCAACGATTAGCACCCGTTGACGCAACACTGACCGGCGTACGACGGCGGCGGGTCGCCCTTGCAGGGGCGGGCCGCCGCCGTCGCGGTTAGGGCCGCAGCCAAGGCCGCAGCCAAGGCCGTAGCCACGTCTGGGTCCCGCCTAGGCCTAGGCGGGACCACAACGTTCCTAGGCGGGGTCTTCCGCGGACGTGAACCGCAGCGAGAGCCAGTTCTCCCGGCACGCTCTGGCGGCGGCCTCGGCGTCGCCACGGCGGGCGAGCCGGATGATTTCAGCGTGCTGCGCCACCGATTCCCGGGCGGCAAAGGAGCCGAAGCGCATCCGCTCCACCCGGCGCAGGACAGGGGTGGTTTGTTCCAGGAGTTCCCGGAGCACCGGGTTGCCGCTGACCGTGACAAAGACGGCGTGGAAATCGTCATCGGCCCGCAGTGCCGACTCGACCTCCGCCGCCTGCAGGGCCTGTTCGAAGCGTACATTGGCCCCGGCCATGGCGGCGAGGTGCTCCTCCGCCAGGAGCGGGACGGCCAGGCGTGCGGCCAGCTCGTGCAGTCCCGCCACCACCTGCTGCGTGCTGAGGGTCGACGCCGGGTCGCACGGGGCCACGATGGTCGCCTTGCCCGGCAGCGCAACCACCAGGCCGGCGCGTTCCAGCCGCAGCAGCGCCTCGCGGATGGGTGTCCGGCTCACGCCGAGCCACGCTTCCAGTTCGGCGTCCTTCAGCCGTTCGCCGGGCTCGAAGGTGCCGTCGACGATCGCGTTACGGATCGATTCAAAGACGTTGTCCCGCAGCAGCGGCCTCTTGTGGACTCCGGCGAGCGAGGGTACGGGCATGCAACATATCGTATATCCCTCTTGCCCTTCCGGAGCCTGTATCCGACAATGCAATATATTGCATGCTGTGACCGTTTCCCACCGCGAGCGAAGGACCGACGATGGCCATCACCGATTTCGAACGCTACCCCCTGATGTTTGGCCCGAGCCCTATCCATCCGCTGCCGCGGCTCAGCGCACACCTGGGCGGGGCGCAGATCTGGGCGAAACGCGAGGACGTCAACAGCGGCCTCGCGTTTGGCGGCAACAAGACGCGCAAGCTGGAGTACTTCGTCCCGGAGGCCCTGGCACAGGGCGCGGACACCCTCGTCTCGATTGGCGGCTACCAGTCCAACCACACCCGCCAGGTCGCGGCGGTGGCGGCGAAACTCGGCCTCAAAGCACGCCTGGTTCAGGAAAACTGGGTCGACTGGCCCGATCCGTTGTCCGACCGGGTAGGCAACATCCTGCTCTCGCGGATCATGGGCGCCGACGTGCGGCTGGACAGTGCGGGCTTCGACATCGGCATCCGCAGCAGCTGGGAGACCGCCATCGAAGAGGTCAGGGCCGCCGGCGGCACGCCCTACGCGATCCCGGCCGGCGGGTCCGACCACAGGCTGGGCGGTCTGGGCTTCGCCAACTGGGCCTACGAGGTGGAAGAGCAGGAGCGCGAGCTCGGCATCTTTTTCGAGACGATTGTCGTCTGCACCGTCACGGGCTCCACCCACGCCGGGATGATCGCGGGTTTTGCCGGCCAGGACAAACCGCGCCGCGTGATCGGCATCGACGCGTCGGCAACTCTGGCGAAGACCCGTGACCAGGTGGAACGCATCGCCCGGAACACCGCCGAGCTGATCGGCCTGGGCAGGGAACTCCGGGACGAGGAAATCAACGTCATGGAGGGCTGGGCCGGGGACCTCTATGGGATTCCCGTCGATTCCACCCTGGAGGCCATTCGGCTGGGCGCCTCGCTCGAGGCCATGATCACCGATCCCGTCTACGAGGGAAAGTCCCTCGCCGGGCTGATCGACCTCGTGAAAAGCCGGGAAATTCCGGCCGGCAGCAATGTCCTCTACGCCCACCTCGGCGGCCAGATCGCCCTGAACGCCTACAGCGGACTCTTCCGCTCCTGACCCGGCGCACCACGGCGGCGGGTTCCCTGGCGGGGTCCGCCGCCGTCGTCGTTAATCCCGGCAGCGCCGGCTCAAAAAGAAATCAAGAAAATTTCCGATTGGTGCGTAACCTTTCGGGCCCGCCCAGCGATTACTCCTTTGTAAGCGCCTCCGGAGTCTTGGACCCCCCACCAGACACCGGCTGGCCTTCCACCGTAAGTGCCGGCCGGCGCCTGCCCCCATGGGCGCCGGCCAGCCTTTTCTGGCGAGAGTGGGCTGTCAACTGCCCCCGTGAGGCCTCAGCCCGCCTTCAAACCAAAAAAACAAAGGATGTACGTCTGTAATGAAGAGTGTTAGCAAGACCACCAAGATCGCTGTCGGCGCCGCCATTCTGGCAGTCGGAGGTTTCTCCGGCATCGGACTGGCCAATGCCGCTCAGATGTCCAGCACCGAGCAGGCTGAAGTGAGCCACGCTACGCCCGCCACACCGGCTGTCCCGGCCACGCCTGCGCTCCCGGCAAAGCCGGCCGTCCCCGCAGTTCCGGCCGCGCCGTCGACTGACGGCAAGGCCAAGGGCGACGCCGAAGCCGACGTGGACGGCACCGAAGGTGCCGTCGACGGCTCCGCCGACGCAAAGGACGGAGCCACCGTCAAGGGCGACGCCAGCGTCAAGGGTGCTGCCGGTGAGGCACGCGCCAACGCCAACATCCACGCCGCAGTTCCGGCGACCCCGGCGACACCGGCCGTGCCCGGTGCCAAGGGCGTTCCGGCAACCCCTGCTATTCCGGCAACCCCGGCTGTTCCGGCCCAGCCGTCCGTCGAGCTGCCCCAGCACGACAAGTAAATTCCGGCTGTTTGGCCTGGACCCGGCATGGGTCTGAAAGCAAGGAGGGAGCCCTTACTTTGGAGGGCTCAGGGGTGCGGCCGCTAGACTTGCGGGGGCCGCACCCCAGCAGTAACGGAAGGACAGCCTCTTGGCACAGCAGCTAAGCGATGACGAATTGTCAGCCGCCTTAGCTGGTGACCCTTCAGGTTTCAGCGCGGTGTACACGGTTATTTCCCCGGCCGTGTTGGGCTACTTCCGGGCCCGGGGCGTGGACGACGCCGAGGCCCTGACCCAGGATGTGTTCGTGGACGTCCTGCCAAAGCTGGCCGGCGTCAGCGGCGGCCACGCAGGTCTAAGGACCTTCATTTTCTCCGTCGCCCACGCGCGGCTGGTCGACTACAGGCGGCGGGCAGAACGCACTCCGCATTTGGCCGAATACGATCCCCTGAACGACGCCAGGTACTCGGCATCCGCCGAGGACGAAGTGCTCGGATCTCTGGGCGGTATCTCGGACACTCTCGCGAGGCTCAATGAGGAGCAGCGCGAAGTTCTGGTCCTGCGGATCGTCGCGGACCTTTCCATCGAACAGGTGGCCGGCATCATGGACAAGACGCCGGGTGCCATCAAGCAGCTTCAGCGCCGCGGGCTCAGTGCCCTGCGCGAGCTCGTAACCGAAAAGGACCACGCAGCATCATGACCGGCACCCGCGACCCCCAGCAGGATGGCACCATCCAGGCGATGCTGGGCGACTCCGGCCTCGAATCCGAGGCCGAGCTTCGGAGCGCGCTGGAACAGCTCCGCGCTGTGGTCCCGGATGCGGCTCCCGCGCCCCGCGCCGACCTCGCGGCCCTGCTCGCGGCCGGGACAGCCGGAGCAGCCGGTGTTGCCGCCGTCCCTGACGCAGCCACGACGACGGCGCTGCCCACCGTCGCGTCCGCGAAGAATGACGCCGATGAATCGCTGCCGGCCGGGGTCACCAGCCTGGCCGAGCGCCGCGGCCGGAAGCGCCGGCTGGCAATCGTCGGTGGCGCCGTCGTGGGTGCCATGACCCTTGGTGCCGGCGCCGTGGCGGCATCCAGCGAGGACTTCCGGCACAGCGTCAGCCACACCGTCGGGGTCATCTTCCAGACTCCGGGCCACGGTACACCGGCCCCCGAGCATGTCCAGCCGTCGCCGTCCTCAGTCCCGGCCCTTCCCGCGCCCGCCGCGACGCCGGGTCACGGCACGCCCGGAACGCCGGGTGCTGACCCGTCCGGAGCATCGACGCCCACCACCTCCAGCACCCCGGCGGCCGGACACGCGCTCCCCGCCACGCCTCCCGCTGTCGGCCGCGACGGCATCCTGCCGACCCCCGGGCAGCGGCCCGGGGCGCCGGGGCTGCCCGGATCACCCGACCTTCCGGGCGGCGGCGGAAACGCAGGCAAGGATCTGCCGCGCGTTCCGGGCCACATCACGCCAACCCTGCCGGGCGTCGTTCCGACCAAGGCCCCCGGCCAGCCATAAGCCGCCCTTAAATTCCTTTGTTAACCCGGTTGCGCTATCACTTAGGGCGGTTCTGAACGCTCAGAATGACCCAAAGTGATAGCGCAACGGGTTGAGTGGCAGGTGGGTTGGCGGCGGCTGGAGTTAGGCCAGGACCTGCCGCTTCGAAGAGATGACGCCGGTGTTGAATCCGGCCAGGTGCAGGCCGCCGTGGAACCGGGCATGCTCGATCTTCACGCAGCGGTCCATCACGACGTCGAGTCCGGCGGCCTCGGCCTCCTTGGCAACGTCCTCGTGCCAGGAGCCCAGTTGCAGCCAGAGGGTCTTGGCGCCGGCGGCAATGGCCTCGTCCAGGACGCCGGGCAAGTCGCCGTGCTGGCGGAACACGTCCACAATGTCCGGGCTTTCCGGCAGGTCCGCGAGCGACGCATACGTCGGCTGACCCAGGATTTCCTTCACCACCGGGTTCACGAAATAGACCTTGTACCGGGTGGAGGACTGTAGATAGGTGGCCACGAAATAGCTCGCGCGCGAAGGCTTGTCGGAAGCGCCCACAATCGCGATCGACTTCGCCTGCCGCAGCAGGTTCAGGCGCTCCGGCGCCGAGGGGCCGGTCCAGGTCCGTTCTTCAACACTCATCAGTTCGCTCCGATCGTGCAGGCTTCAGCCTCTGGGGATGCATCCGGGGCTGCTGCTTCCGAGGCGGCGTCCAGCGCCTGGTCCAGGTCCCAGAGGATGTCATCGATGTCCTCGAGGCCCACGGAGATGCGGACAAGGTCCTCGGGGACACCTGCCGACTCGAGCTGTTCGGGGCTCAGTTGCTGGTGGGTGGTGGACCCGGGGTGGATGACCAGGGTCCGGGAGTCGCCCACATTGGCCAGGTGCGAGGCCAGCTGCAGGGACTCGATGAACTTCTGCCCCGCGGCCCGGCCGCCCTTGACGCCGAAGGAGAACACCGAGCCCGGACCCAGCGGCAGGTACTTCTGCGCCCGCTCGAAGTGCGGGTGCGAGGGCAGGCCGGAGAAGTTCACGTACGCCACGCGCTCGTCCGCTTCCAGCCATTCGGCCACAGCCTGGGCGTTCTTCAGGTGCTCGTCGAGGCGCTGGGGGAGCGTTTCCACGCCCTGCAGCAGCTGGAACGCCGACTGCGGGGACAGTGCGGGTCCGATGTCGCGCAGCTGTTCGCAGCGCAGCTTGGTGAGGAACCCGTACTCGCCGAAGTTCCCCCACCAGGAGACGTTGCCGTAGGAGGCCACGGGCTCGGTCATGGTCGGGAAGTTGCCGTTGCCCCAGTCGAAGCGGCCGCTTTCGACGATCACGCCGCCGAGGGTGGTGCCGTGGCCGCCGAGGAACTTGGTGGCGGAGTGGATCACGATGTCCGCCCCGTGCTCGATCGGCCGCACGAGGTAGGGCGTGCTCAAGGTGGCGTCGACGACGAGCGGGACGCCGGCGTCGTGCGCCACCTTCGCGAGTGCCGCAAGGTCCTGGACTTCCGAGGACGGGTTGGCCACCACTTCCACGAAGATCGCCTTCGTGTTTTCCCGGACTGCGGCGGCGTAGTCCGCCGGGTCGGTGCCGGCGACGAATGTGGTGTCCACGCCGAAGCGGCGCAGCGTGACGTCCAGCTGGGTCACCGTGCCGCCGTAGAGCTGGGAGGCGGCCACGATGTGGTCCCCGGCCTGGGTCAGCGCGGCAAAGGTGATGAACTCCGCCGCCATGCCCGACGACGTCGCCACGGCGCCGATTCCGCCCTCCAGGGAGGCGATGCGCTCCTCGAACGCGGCCACGGTGGGGTTGCCGATCCGGGAATAGATGTTGCCGTATTTCTGCAGCGCGAAGAGGTTCGCGGCGTCCTGGGTGTCCTTGAACACGAAGGAGGTGGTCTGGTAGATCGGCACGGCGCGGGCGCCGTGCTCGGCGTCGGGGGTGCCGCCGGCGTGCAGCGCACGGGTGCGGAATCCGAACTTGCGGTCAGCCATTACGCGTTCACCAGCTTGCTGGTAGTGCCGGCGTTTGCCGCCGGGGTCCGGGACAGGTCCAGTTCGGTGCCGTTCTTCCGGGCGAGGTCGGCCTCGAGTTCGCGGACGATGGGCAGGATGTCCTGGCCGAACGCGGCGACTTCCTCCTGGAAGTGCAGGTAGCCGGTCAGGAACAGGTTCACGCCGATCTTCTTGTACGCCACGATCCGCTCGGCGATCTGCTCCGGGGTGCCGATCAGCTGCGTCTTGAAGCCGTCGTTGTACTGAACCAGGTCCTCGAAGCTCGAGTCGGCCCACATGCCCTTGCCGTCCTTGGTGGACGCCCCGGCTTCCTGGACGGCGGCGCGGAACCCCTCCACGGCGGGCTTGTGCGCCTTCTCGACGATCTCGCGGAGGGTGTCGCGGGCTTCTTTCTCGGAATCCCGGGCGATCACGAAGCCGTTCAGGCCAAACTTGGGGGAGGGGAGGGCACCTTCCGGGCCGCGACCGGCGGCACCTGACGCCGCCACCACACCGGCGATGTTCTCCTTGAACCCGTCGAGGTCCTTGCCGTTGGAGAAGTACCAGTCAGCCACCCGTCCGGCGGTGGCCTGCGCGGCCGTGGAGTTGCCGCCGAAGAAGATCTCCGGGTGCGCCCGGCCCGGCACGTCCACCGGTGCCGGGTTCAGGGTGAAGTCGGTGATGTTGTAGTACTTGCCGGACTGGCTGTAGTCCTGCTCGGTCCAGAGCCCGCGGAGGACCTTGATGAATTCCTCGGTGCGGACGTAGCGCTCGTCGTGTTCGAGCCATTCGAGGCCGAAGTTGGTGAATTCGTCCTTGAGCCAGCCGGAGACGATGTTTACGGCGGCGCGGCCGTTGGAGATGTGGTCCGCGGTGATGATGTACTTCGCCAGCACGCCGGGGTGCCACATGCCCGGATGGACGGCGGAGATCACCTTGAGGCGCTCGGTGGCGGCCAGCAGCGCCAGGCTGAACGAGGTGGCCTCGTGCTGCTTGTCCGCGCCGTAGGAGGCGGCGTACCGGGTCTGGGTCAGGGCGTATTCGAAGCCGGAGTTCTCCGCGATCCTGGCCAGCTTCTTGTTGTAATCGAAGTCCCAGCCGGTGCGCTGTTCGATGGTGGACACCACCAGGCCGCCGGAGACGTTGGGGACCCAGTAGGCGAACTTGAGCGGTTCGGAAAGACGGGCGACGTTGCTGATCTCAGTCATGGGTGTTCCTTTACTTCCGGGTGGGGCTTGCTGTTGCCAGGAATTCCGCGGCGCGGTCGCGCAGCACATCCTGGATGCCCGCGATGGATGGTTCGTTCTGCAGCGAGGTGGTGTCGCCGAGCGTTGTGCCTTCGAACAGCTGGGTCAGCAGCCGGCGCATGATCTTGCCGCTGCGGGTTTTCGGCACGTCGGGAACGACGACGACGTCCCGCGGCTTGGCGATCGGCCCGATCTGCTTCGCGACGTGCGCCTTCAGCACACCCTGGATGTCGGGGGTGGCCGCCGAATCCTTCAGCACCACGAACGCGACGATCGCGTGGCCGGTCTTCGGGTCCGCGACCGGGCAGACGCCGGCCTCCACCACGTCCGGGTGGGTGACGAGCGCCGATTCGACCTCGATGGTGGAGAGCAGGTGTCCGGAGACGTTGAGGGTGTCGTCCACCCGCCCGAGGATCCAGATGTCGCCGTCGTCGTCATACTTGGCGCCGTCACCGGCGAGGAACCAGCCCTGCTCGGCGTATTGGCGCCAGTACGAATCGAAGTAGCGGCGCGGGTTGCCCCAGACCGTCCGGGCGATCGCCGGGCCGGGGGAGTCCACCACGATGAAACCCTGGACGCCGGGCGGCACCGTATTGCCGGCGTCGTCCACGATGCGCGTGCTGACGCCGGGCAGCGGGCGGGCCGCGCAGCCGGGCTTGAACGCGGCGTCCGTCGGTGCCGGGGAGAGGATGGTGGCGCCGGTTTCGGACTGCCACCACGTGTCCACCACGGGGGCGGTGCCGGCGCCGATATTGGTCCGGAACCAGCGCCAGGCCTCGGGGTTGATGGCCTCGCCCACCGTGCCGAGGAGACGGATGGAGGAGAGGTCGTACGTGTCCGGGACGCCGTCCGGGAACCAGCCCATGAGGGAGCGGACCAGGGTGGGCGCGGTGTAATACTGCGTGACCCCGTACCGTTCGATGATCTCAAAGTGCCGGCCCGGGTGCGGGGTGTTGGGCGTGCCCTCGAAGATGACCTGCGTGGCGCCGTTGGAGAGCGGGCCGTAGAGCTCGTAGGTGTGCGCGGTGACCCAGGCGAGGTCGGCCGTGCACCAGTGCACGTCCTTCTCCCGCAGCGCAGGGTCGGGGTTGCTGAACAGGTGCTCGAAGCTCCATGACGCCTGTGTGAGGTACCCGCCGGAGGTGTGGACCAGGCCCTTGGGCTTGCCGGTGGTGCCGGAGGTGTACATGATGAACAGCGGCGTCTCGGCGTCGAACGCCTCGGCTTCGTGAGTTTCGGAGGCCCGCCCGACGGCGTCGTGCCACCACACGTCGCGGCCGGCGGTCATCGGGACGGTGTCCAGCTCGTCCGCGGGAGTGGTCCGGTTGACCACCAGGACGTGTTCGATGGCGTTGTCGCCGGCGACGGCGGCGTCCGCGTTGTCCTTGACCGGCACGGCGGTGCCGCGGCGGAACTGGCCGTCGGTGGTGACCAGGAGCTTGGCGCCGGTGTCCTCCACCCGGAACTTCAGGGCCTCGGCGGAGAACCCGCCGAAGACCAAGGAATGGATCGCGCCGATCCGGGCCACTGCGAGGGTGATGATCACGGTTTCGGGGATGACGGGGAGGTAGATGACCACCCGGTCGCCCTTGGTGATACCGAGATCCAGGAGGGCATTGGCGGCTTTGGAAACCTCGCGCTGGAGTTCGGCGTAGGTGACGGCGCGGCGGTCGCCGGGCTCGCCCTCAAAGTGCAGGGCCACCTTGTCTCCACGCCCCGCCGCTACGTGGCGGTCGACGCAGTTGTAGGCGACATTGAGCCTGCCCCCTTCGAACCAGGTGATCTGCGGTCCGGTGCCGGCCACGACGTCGGCAGGGACCCGGCGGTGCGCGGTGTGCCAGGGCTTGGTTTGCTCCGTTGCGCCGCCAGGCAGGTCCGCCCAGTCGAGGCGGAGAGCCTGGGTTTCCCAGAACGCAACCGTCTCTGCCTGGACAGTACCCGCGGTCGCGGCGGCGCCGTGCCGGGGAGGGTGGTCTCCGGAGGTGGTGCTGCGGTGACGCGCCGGCCCGTCGGCGGGGACGCCGTGCACTGCGCCGTCCGTGGGCTCGTTCAGGGACCATCCCGAAGAGCCGCGAGAGGAGCCGGGCGCGTCACGCAGCCCTGCTTCGTTCGCCGTCGCGTCCGAAGTGGTTTGTGGGAATGCCTCGGACGCAGTCCGGGCAAAGGTGGGCAGAGCGGAAGAATTCTCAGGGGTCATTGCTGCACTCCATCGGTCCTGGCAGTAGCACCCCTTGGTTGCTCCGGCGCCCTCGAATATCACCGAAGGAGGGCGGAGCGGTTGCGTGGGAATGGTCGTCTCACGTCACCGGGGGGTTGCTGCGGCGTCATCGATCCAGGTCTCTCGGCCGCTCGGGATGGTCACTACCTACTAGAACTTCAGATGCACGATTCCGCAAAATCGGCGTGCGGGAGCGCCGTAATATTCGTTCACCCGGCATGCGTCCGGCCCAAATCATTCATTTATTCGACAATTGTCCGGAAAGGTCGCAGGAGTATGGTTGATGCATGGCCCATGTTAACGATCCGGCAGTCATTGACCGCCTCATGCGAACCAAAGGCACGTGGGCGGTGGTCGGCCTCACCACCAACGAATGGCGCTCGGCGTATGAGGTCTCCCTCTATGTCCGGGACCGGATGGGCATGGAAATCATCCCGGTCAACCTGCCCGGCGACGACGTCCACGGCGAGAAGGGGTACCGTTCCCTGACTGACATCCCGGCGGAGAAGCACCCGATCGACGTCGTGGACTGCTTCGTCAACTCCCACAGGGTGGGCGCAGTCATAGACGAGGCCATCGCGGTAGGTGCCAAGGCCGTCTGGCTGCAGCTGGGCGTCTTCGATGACGCCGCGACGGACCGCGCGAAGGCCGCCGGGCTGGACGTCGTCGTGAACGCGTGCCCCGCCCGCGAAGGCTGGCGCGTGGGCATCTGACGGCCCGGGAATGACGATCAACAGATCGGGAAGAGTCGGTTACAAAATGTGACCGGCTTTTTCCGTATCCGGCCTCATGCCGTGTGAGATGGACTCGTAACCATCCCGAGCGGCTGAGAGATCTGGCTCCGTGACGCCGCAGCAACCCCCTCCTTTGAGGACGGTGCTACCGCCAGGACCGATGGAGAACCACTGTGTTCTGAGGCTCCCCGGCTTCGCTCAGCGCTGCCCGGAAGCCAGGACCCAGGGCTTTCCTCGGGCGAGCCCGGAGGAAATCATGAACACGCAGACAGCGGCAGCGCCGCGGCCCCGAGCAGGTGGGGGCCTGTGATCGAGATCCAGAACGTCAGCACGTCATTCGCCTCGGCCGCGGGACCTTTCACGGCCGTCGATGACGTCAGCCTGCACATCAGGCGGGGCACCATCCAGGGCATCATCGGGTTCTCCGGCGCCGGCAAATCCACGCTGCTGCGCAACATCAACCTCCTCGAGCGCCCGACGTCGGGCCGCGTCCTGGTGGACGGCGTGGACCTGGTGACCCTGTCCGACGCCGAGCTGCGGACCAAGCGGCACGACATCGGCATGATTTTCCAGCACTTCAATCTCCTCAACAACCTCACAGCCCAGGAAAATGTGGAGCTGTCCCTGAAGTTCGCCGGCGTGGGGAAGGCGGAACGCCGGCGGCGGGCCGCCGAAACCCTGGAAATCGTGGACCTCGCCGACAAAGCGGGAACGTATCCGGCCAAACTCTCCGGGGGCCAGAAACAGCGGGTGGCGATCGCCCGCGCCCTCGCCACCGGGCCCAAAGTGCTGCTCTGCGACGAGCCGACGTCGGCCGTGGATCCCCGGACGACGTCATCGGTCCTGCAGTACCTGGCCGACGTCAACGCCGAATTCGGCATCACAATCGTGGTGGTCACCCACGAGATGAATGTCATCAAGGCCATCGCGGACAACGTCGCGGTCATGGAAGAAGGCCGGGTCGTGGAGCAGTTCGACCTCGCCGAACTCCAACGCCCCGGCTTCCACCCGGCGACGTCGATCGGCCGCTACCTGGTCTCCGATGAGATCCAGCTGGACCGCTCCGGGAGGGGCGCCCACACCACAGCCGCGTCGGAGGGCCTGATCAATGTTTGACCGCATCCTGGAAGTCCTGCCCGAAATCGGCGTCGCCATGGGGCAGACCCTCACCATGCTGCTGGTGGCCATCCCGCTGGCGGTGCTGCTCGGGACACCGCTGGGTGTCCTGCTCTACACCATCGGTCCCAACGGGCTCAAGCACAGGCCAAAGCTGCACCGGGTCCTGGACGGGCTGGTCAACCTGCTCCGCTCGTTCCCGTTCCTGATCCTGCTGATCGCAATCATTCCCGTGACTAGGTTCATTGTCGGCACGACCATCGGCACGGCCGCCGTCATTGTCCCGCTGACCCTCAACGCCATTCCGTATTTCGCCCGCTTCGTGGAACAGAACCTGAGCCAGCTCGGCGGCGGAGTGGTCGAAGCGGCACGGTCCATGGGCGCCAGCCGGTCCCAGATCGTCCGGGACGTCCTGATTGTGGAGGCGAAGCCCGGACTCGTCAGCTCCATCACCATCATGACCGTCAGCTTCATCTCCTACTCGGCGATGGCCGGCCTGGTGGGCGGCGGCGGAATCGGCGACTTCGCCATCCGGTACGGCTATTACCGCTACGAGACACCGCTCATGATCACCGCCATAGTCCTGATGATCCTGCTGGTCACCATCGTTCAGCTGGGCGGATCCTATGTTGCCCGGCGCCTGGACAAGCGCCTCTGAGCGCCGGCAGCACCATCGTCCCACCTCCCACAGCGGAAAGCACCCCATGACTTCAACACCCAGTACCCGTTTCGACGGACCCCGCCCCCGCCTGCTGATCAGCGCCTTCGTGATGAACACGTCCAGCCACATCATGGGCGGCCAGTGGCGGCGCCCGGAAGCCCAGCAGCACCGGTTCAACGAACTCCAGCTCTGGATCGACCTGGCCCGCCAGCTCGAAGACGCCAAGTTTGACGCGATCTTCTTCGCCGACGTCGTCGGTCTCTACGGCGACTACGACGGCGGGTGGGCATCGCTGCTGAAAAAGGGCCTGCAGGTGCCGTCCAACGACCCCCTTATCCTGCTCTCCGCGCTCGCGACCGGAACGCGGGAGATCGGACTGGCCGCGACGTCGTCGGTGATTCAGAGCCACCCGTTCCAGTTCGCCCGGCAGATGTCCACCCTGGATCACATCAGCGACGGCCGGGTGGCCTGGAACATCGTCACCAGCGTGCTGGAAAACGCGCACCGGAACTTCAACGCCACCGAGCTGACCAGGCATGACGAACGCTACGACTGGGCGGACGAATACGTCGAGGCCGCCTACAAATTGTGGGAAGGATCCTGGGAGGACGACGCGCTGCTCCGGGACAAGGCGACCGGAGTCCACGCGGACCCGGAGAAAGTCAGCAAGATCTACCACCGCGGACCCCGGTACTCGATCGACGGACCCCACCTCGCGGCCCCTTCGCCGCAACGCACCCCGGTGCTTTTCCAGGCCGGGAGCTCCGGCCGCGGCCAGCAGTTCTGCGCCGCCAACGCCGAGGCCACCTTCACCCTCGCGCCGAGCACCGAGGTGGCCGCGAAGTACACCGCGGCAGTCCGGGAACAGGCCGTTGCCGCCGGCCGCCATCCGGATGACGTGAAGTTCCTCCAGGGCATGCACTTCGTGGTGGGCGGCACCGAAGCCGAGGCGCACCGCAAGGCCGATGAGCTCGAGGACAGCCTGGACATTGAGGCCCTGCTGGCCCACGTGGGCGGCGGGTTCGGCGTCGACCTCGGCGGCCTGCCGCTGGACACCCCGCTCGGGGACCTTGAAACGGAAGGCAGCCAGGGACATCTCACGGCCATCCGCGCCTCCGTCCGCGGCGGCAACCCCACCCTCCGCGACATTGCGCTCTACCGCAGCCGGGCCAACCGGGTGGTGGGAACGCCGGACCAGATTGCCGACCGTCTCGAGCAGTGGCAGGACGCCGGAATCGACGGCATCAACATCATCAACCAGACCATCCCCGGCTCCTACACCGACTTCATCGACGGGGTGCTGCCGGAACTGCGCAGCCGAGGCCTCGTCCAGACGGGCTACGCGCCGGGAACCCTGCGCGAGAAGCTCTTCGGCGCCGGGCCGCGGCTCAACGGACGCCACCCCGCCGCGGCCTTCCGGGGAGCCTTCACCGAATTCTCCGCGGCGGCCGAAAACCAGCCCGCCAGCGTTACCGCCCAGTCATAGCTCAGCGCGAATCACCACAAAGGACCAAGACCATGCAGCGTAGAAATTTCCTCAAATATGCCCTCGCCGGCGCCGGCGCAGTCTCCGCCGCGGCACTGACCGGCTGCGGCCTCACCAACCCCGGCGGTGCCGGCGCCAGCGGCGGCAAGACGATCAAGATTATCGTCACCGAGTCCGCCCCGTACCAGGAACCGACCAAGCTGGCCCAGAAACTGCTCGCGGCCCAGGGCTGGACTCTGGAGCCCACGTACGTCACGGACATCATCCAGCCCAACCTGGCCGTGGCCAACGGCGAATTCGACGCCAACTTCTTCCAGCACAACGCCTACCTGAAACAGTTCAACCAGGACAAGGGCCTGGAGAACGTGGGACTGTTCTACGTCTACAGCGCCCCGGGCGGCATCTGGTCTGACAAGTACAAGTCCCTGAACGAGCTCCCGGACGGCGCCAAGATCGGCATTCCCGTGGACCCGGCGAACAACGGCCGTGCCCTGTTCATGCTGCGCGACGCCGGCCTGCTGGAGCTGTCGGACGCCACCGTGATCCACACCTCGCAAAAGAACATCACGGCCAACCCGAAGAAGCTGCAGTTCGTGGAAGTGGACCAGCAGTCCCTCGCCAAGACCCTTCCCGATGTCGACGCCGGCTTCCTGGTCGCCCGGATGGCCGCCGATGCCGGGCACAGCAAGGACGACGCACTGGCCTTCGAAACGGATGCGGACCAGGTCCCGTTCCGGATCGTGGTTGCCGGGCGGAAGGATTTTGCCGGGTCGGAGAAGGCCGCGGCCCTCAAGGCCGCCTTCCAGTCCCCGGAGGTCAAAGCCTGGTTTGCCAGCTACCAGAAGGGCATCCTGCCCACCCCCTGGGACCAGGACCCCGCCGCCGACGCCGCCAAGCTCTAGCCCGGCCAACAGCAACCAAGGGAACGCATGTCCTACGCAGCAGAGACCACAGCCCCCGMAGCACACTCGGCACCACCAGCACCATCGGCCGCAGCCGCCTACATCGAGGCGCCGTCGGCCGAAGCCGCCTACGAGAGGTTGGCGCGGCGTTTCCGGCCCGTCTTTGCCCGGATCGCGGAGGGCGCGCTGGCCCGCGAACAGGACCGGGTCCTGCCCTTCGAACAGGTCCGCTGGCTGAACGAGGAAGGCTTCGGCCGGCTGCGGGTGCCCACGGAACACGGCGGCGACGGCATCGGCTTCGAGCCCTTCTTCCGGCTGCTCATCGAACTCGCCGAGGCGGATTCCTCCGTGGCCCACCTCTACCGCTCGCACTTCGCGTTCGTGGAAACCGTCGGCCTGGAATCCGAGGGCTTCCGGAACCGCTGGTACCCGAAAGTGGTGGCCGGCGAGATCTTTGGAAACGCCGCCACGGAGAAATCCGGCAATGTCCTCGGCACCACCGGAACCAAGCTGACGCGCCACGGCGGGGACTGGCTCCTGAACGGCAGGAAGTACTACACCACCGGCACCATCTTCGCCGAGTGGATTGCCGTCATGGCCAGCACCGAAGGCGTGGAGGGCCGCCAGTACGCCGTGGTCAGCACCACCCAGCCCGGAGTGGAAATAATCGACGACTGGGACGGGTTCGGCCAGCAGCTGACCGGCACCGGCACCACGATTTTCCGGGACGCCGTGGTGCCGGACACCAACATCATCCGGCGTTCGGAATCCACCACGCACGAGCCGGCCTTCTTCCAGCTGGTCCTGCTCGCCGTCCTGGCGGGCATCGGCCGGGCGGCGCTGGCCGACGCGAGGGCGCTGGTCCGCGACCGCAAGCGCACCTTCAACACCGGCTCCGGCGAACTGTTCCGCCACGACCCGCTGATCCTGCAGCTCGTCGGCCAGCTCTCGGCCAAGGTCTTCGCGGCGGAATCCGTGGTGCTGGCCGCCGCCCGGGAGCTCGACGCCGGCGCGGACCAGAACCTGGACCTCACCCCGGAACAACGCTACGTCCGCGGCGAGATCGCGGTGGAAAAGGCGCAGCTGCTGGTGCCGGAACTCGTCCAGTCCGCGGCCCAGCAGCTCTTCGACATCACCGGGGCATCCGCCACGTCGAAGTCGAAATCGCTGGACCGGCACTGGCGCAACGCCCGGACCGTTTCCACCCACAACCCCGCCGTGTTCAAGGCCCGCACCGTGGGCGACTACGAAGTCAACGGCACGACTCCGGAAGGACTGCACAGCATCGGCGACGCCCGCACCGCCGCGCAGGCAGGGTGAGGCAGGCCGCAGCCGGATAGCCCGCGCAGCCGGGCAGGCCGCAGCCGGATAGGCTCGTGCCATGGACGTTGCCACCCTCCGCGAGATCTGCCTGAGCTTCCCCGGTGCGTTTGAGGACTTTCCCTTCGGGCCGGAGACATCGGTCTTCAAGGTGCGGGCACGGATAGCCGGCGGCACGAGGCAGGACGCCAAGATGTTCGCGGCGTCGGCCATGGACCCGGCCGACTGGTCCGTCAGCCTCAAATGCGAGCCGGCCCTGGCCGAACAGCTGCGGGCCATCCATCCGGAAATCACCGGCGCCTGGCATATGAACAAGACGCACTGGAACGGGGTCCGGCTGGACGGATCGTTGCCGGACGACATGATCCGGGACATGGTGGAGGATTCGTACGACCTGGTGGTCGCCTCGTTCAGCCGGAAGCAGCGGGAACAGCTGGGCTGGGCGGGACTCGCCAGGGGCGAGGACACATGAGCGGTGATCCCGGTGCCGGCGCGGGACGGGCTGAACTATCCGGGCATTGGCTCCACTGAGCACGGCCAGGCGCCGGCGGGCTTTCCCTGCCTGGTGTCCCGGGCATACCTCGGCGACGGCCCGGCACTGTACCGGAGGGTGGCGCAGGGGATTCTGACCTGGCAGCTGCAGAAACGCTCCGGGCTGCGCGTCCACACCGACTCCGACGCCGTCGTGCCCGGCGCGCGCGTGGTGAGCGGATTCGGCGTCGGACCCTTCCGGATCAACGCGCCCTGCGAGGTGGTGTGGGTGCGCCGGCCCGTGCCCGGCGACGGGCCGCAACGAGCCGGGTTCGGGTACGGCACACTGCCCGGTCATCCCGTGCGGGGCGAGGAGGCCTTCGAAGTGGAGATCGACGCCGCCGGGCGGGTGTTCCTGAAAATCACGGCCTTCAGCCGGCCGTCCAACTGGTTCTACGCGACCGGCCGCGCCCTCACGGGACGGGCACAACGGCATGTCACTTCCCGCTACATTGGGAGTGCACACGAACTGGCCGCAGGTGAAAGCTGATCAGGAGCCGAAGGATGCTGGAACAGAAAACCCTTGACCAATTGTGGAACTTCGACGACCCCGCCGGGTCCGAAGCCCGGTTCCGGGCGGCGGCCGCAGATGAACGCTACGACGCCGACGAACGTGCCGAGCTCACCACGCAGCTGGGACGGGCCATCGGGCTACAGGGCCGCTACGAGGAAGCCGACGCCCTGCTGGATGCGGTCGATGCCGACGAGCCCACCGTGGCCGTCAGGGTGCTACTGGAACGCGGCCGGGTGCTCAATTCCAGCGGCCACCCCGAGATGGCCGTGCCGCTGTTTGAACAGGCGGCCGAACTTGCTGACTACCTGGTCGAGGAATTCCTGGCCGTTGACGCGCTGCACATGCTCGCCATCGCCGACTCCGCCCACGCCGAGACCTGGACCAGAAGCGCGCTGGAGTACGCCTCCACGGTCCACGATGAGCGGACCAAACGGTGGGTGGTTTCGCTGCACAACAACCTCGGCTGGACGCTGCATGACGCCGGCCGGTGCACCGAGGCGATGGTGGAGTTCCAGCTCGCCGAACAGTGGGCCGACCGGATCGGCACGCCGCGGCAGCAGGAACTGGCCCGCGAGGCCATCAAGGCCTGTTGACGCGGCAAATGCCATGTGGCCCGGCGTTGTCATTCTGGAAGAATGGAACCTCCGGAAAACCAATGAAAGGCTTCAACAAATGATCTTCATCGTCGTCAAATTCAAGGTCAAGCCGGATTGGTCGGAGCGCTGGCTGGGACTCGTGAACGATTTCACCCAGGCCACCCGCCAGGAGCCCGGCAACCTGTGGTTCGACTGGTCCCGCAGTGTGGAGGACCCCAACGAATTCGTCCTGGTTGAGGCCTTCAAGGATGACGCCGCCGGGGCCCACGTGAACAGCGCCCACTTCAAGCAGGCTATGGCGGACATGCCTCAGGCCCTGGCCGAGACGCCCCGGATCATCAGCCGGCAGCTCGACGGTGACGGCTGGGACCGGATGGGCGAGCTCACCATCTAACCCCGTCTCACCCCGGCGAGGGGGCCGGTGGCGAGCAATGGATAGGCTTATGGCATGTGGATCGGCTGGATTGAGTTCGACATCCTTCTGGGCGACGTTCACAGCCTGAAGGAGAAGCGCTCTGTGGTGCGCCCGCTCCTGGCGGAGCTGAAGCGCCGCTTTGATGTCTCCGTGGCCGAGGTCGGCGATCATGAGCAGCACCGGCGCACGCAGTTGGGCGCCGGCCTGGTGGCAGCAGACCGGGCACACGTCGTGGAGGTGCTGACCGGCGTCGAACGCTTCGTGGCGGCCCGGCCCGAACTCGAACTCCTCAGCGCACGGCAACGGGAGCTCCGCAGCGACGACTGACCCCGCGGATTGCTCCGCCAACCCCCGTCGATTGCTCCGTAGTCGCCCTTTTGAGGCTCCATAACGGCACTTATGGAGCAGTCGATGGGCGTTGTGGATAACTTCTGCAGCGTCGACGCCGAACTGGTCTGATGAAGCCATGAAGACCGCGCGTCCGCTGCCGGTCGTTTTCCAGCGACGACCCTTTACCGTCGTCGAAGCGGCAGCGGCTTGTGTGTCAC
>NZ_JBFTZW010000011.1:0-88190 GCF_056406555.1 Arthrobacter sp. P1_B4 | reverse complement strand
ACGGCCTCTCGAACTATGCCGTGTATCTCTTCTCCGGAATCGTGCTGATCAACTTCTTCTCTGAAGCCCTCGGGAACTCCGCGCGATCGATCGTGAACAACGGCAACCTGATTAAGAAGATCTATCTTCCCCGGGAGCTGTTTCCGGTGGCGTCGGTCTGGGTCTCGGCCGTGCATTTCTTCCCCCAGCTCGTTGTCCTGGTGATCGGATGCGTCGTCGCCGGGTGGCACCCGGACGCCTTCCAGCTCCTGGCGGCGGTAGGCGGATTCGCCATTGTTGGCTTCCTGGCCACCGGGCTCGGGCTGTTGTTCGGGGCCGCCAACGTGTACTTCCGTGATTCGGAAAACCTCGTTGACATGCTCCTGATGGTGGCGACCTGGGCATCGCCCGTCATGTACTCCTGGACCATGGTGGAAGCAAAGCTGGGACCCGGGCTCTTCGCCCTCTACCAGGCAAACCCCATCACGGTCGGCGTCGAGTTGTTCCACTATGCCTTCTGGTACCCCACAACTGACGGTTCCGCCGCGATGCCGCCGAACCTGTTCAGCCTGTGGCTGCCGGTCGGCATGATCATCTCGCTGGTGGTCCTGGCACTGGGACAGCTAACTTTTCGGCGGCTTGAAGGCCGCTTTGCCCAGGAGCTCTAAATGGCCAACGCGATTGAAGTGTCCAATGTCAGCAAGGAGTTCGTGCTCCGCCACACCCGTTCCATCAAGGAGGCGGTTGTCTGGCTCGTGAAGGGCCGCAAGGGTGATCTTTCCAAGAAGTTCCACGCCCTGAAGGACGTCTCCCTGATGGTGGAGACGGGGGAGACCGTGGCGCTGCTCGGCCTCAACGGCTCCGGCAAGTCCACCCTGCTCAAGCACATCTCCGGCGTGATGCTCCCGGATTCCGGCAGCGTCTATACACGCGGCCGCGTGGCCGGGCTGATCGAGGTCGGGGCGGGTTTCCATCCTGACCTGTCCGGCCGCGACAATGTGTACCTCAATGGAGCGATCCTGGGGATGACGGAGAAGCAGATCAACGAACGCTTCGACGCGATCATCGAATTCTCCGAGATCGGCGAATTCATCGACACGGAAGTCAAGTTCTATTCGTCCGGCATGTACCTGCGCCTGGCGTTTTCCGTGGCAGTCCACACTGATCCCGAGGTCTTCCTGATCGACGAAATCCTCGCCGTCGGTGATGAGCCGTTCCAGCGCAAGTGCATAGCCAAGATTCAGGAACTGGCCCAGCAGGGCAAGACGCTGGTGGTTGTCAGCCACGACCTTGACCTGGTGTCGCGCATCTGTTCCCGGGGTGTCTATCTCGAGCATGGCAACGTATTATTCGACGGACCTATTCATGAGGCCGTTGCCCGCCTCCGGGCGTAGGCGGTACCGCAGCCGGTAACGGCAGCGCATCTGTTGGGACCATGTCCACTGGACATGGTCCCAACAGGTTCCGGGCAAGCGCACCCAGTGCAAATTAACGATGACGTTGTTTGAAAACCGAAAGAGAACCGTGACCTCTGAGCCGTCGGCGGCTGTCCTGCCCCAGCCCCAGGGCTCCCCCGAGCGGCCCAGACCCGCCAGCAACAAGGGTGTTACCAGCGCGGGAAGGAACGGCCGGCGACTGGACATCCAGGGGCTGCGCACCCTGGCGGTGGGCATGGTGATCGTCTATCACGTCTGGCCCGGTATTCTCCCCGGCGGTTTTGTCGGGGTCGACGTCTTTTTCGTCATCTCCGGCTTCCTGATCGTGGGATCGCTCGTCCAGGAACTGGCGCGTACCGGACACATCCGGCTCTCTAACTTCTACGCGAAACGGATCAGGCGCCTGTTGCCGGCTGCCACCACGGTTCTGCTGGCGACCATGCTGGGCGCCGTGGTCCTGCTGCCGCAGAACCGTTGGCAGTCCATTTCCCTGGACGTCATCATGTCCGCCCTGCAAGTGCAGAACTGGAACCAGGCCTTCAGCGTGGACAGTTACGCCGCGGCGACCGCCCTGGTGTCTCCGGTGCAGCACTTCTGGTCCCTGGCCGTGGAAGAGCAGTTCTACCTGATCATTCCCGTCATCCTGCTGGCGGGAGTGGCCGTCACTGTGAAACGGCGCTTCCGGATCGAAACCGTCTCCTTGTGGATCCTGGCGGTGGTGTCGCTGGCGTCCTTCGTCCACAGCGTCGCCTTCTCGTCCTCCCAGCACGACATGGCGTACTTTGCGACCACCACGCGGATCTGGGAGCTGGGCGCCGGGGGCATCGGCGCCTTGCTGATTCCCAAATTGTGCCTGGGCCCGGTGCGGGCGTGGCTTTCGGGTTGGATCGGCCTTGGTGTGATCGTCTTTTCCGCGATGGCACTCTCCGTTGCGATGGACTTCCCGGGCAGCATCGCCCTCCTGCCCGTCGCGGGGACATTGCTGCTGCTCGCCGCCGGTTCGCCGGCGGCCGAACCGGCCACTCCGGGCAGCCCTGCCGGTTACTCGGCAAGCCGTGTCCTCAGCCTGCGGCCAGTGACCTACATCGGCGATCTCTCATATTCCCTGTACCTGTGGCATTGGCCCGTCGTCGTGATCTACGTCTTCCACCTCGGGCGGGTTCCGGGCGTCATCCAGGGAACCGCCATGGTGGCCATCAGCCTGGCCCTGGCGGTCGCCTCCTACCACCTCGTCGAGCAGAAGTTCCGGCACGGAACCCCATCCGCCCAAGGATCGCCGCCTGGACGGTGGGGATTGCTGCGCCGGAATGCCTTCGTCCTGGCAGCAGGACTGATCGTGGCGTCGACGCTGGCAGCGGCGGTGCCGTGGGGCGTCGTGGAAGCCAAGTCGCAGCAGCTGAACGCGGCCATGAACCTGCGCGACTATCCCGGCGCGACGGCGTTTGATCCCGTCCGGCCCGCCGCCGTCCCCGACGGCCTGCCCGTCCGGCCCGATCCCGCCGTCGCCGTGAAGGATGTGCCACTGACCTGGACGGAGACGTGCGGAAAGTTCAACCCGGCCGTCACCGGGGTTGACCAATGCGTTTTCGGCGCGCCGGACGCCACCCAGACGGTGGTCGTCGTCGGGGACTCACACGCCGCGCAGTATGTGGATCCGCTCGTGATTGCCGGCGCAGGCGGGGGCTGGAAAGTACAGGCCATGGTCCGGAACGGATGCCCCTTCACGGCAGCGCCGGCCGCCAATGGCACCACTGTGTACCGCGGTTGCTCCGAACAGAACAAAGCCACGTTGCAGCGCATCCTGACGCTGCGTCCACAGTTGGTGGTGGTATCGGGAATGGCGCCGGCCGGCTACCGCGAAGCCCTCAAATGGACGTGGGCCAGCCCGGAAGAACTCGTCAACGGCTATGTCCAGCTCCTGAAGCCGCTCCGGGAAGCCGGGATCCGCGTGGCCGTCGTGCCCGACACGCCGTATCCGGAATTTTCGGTACCGGACTGCGTCCAGGCCAAAGGACCGGGCTCGCCCGCGTGCCAGTTCACCGTATCCGACGCCGGCACCGCCGCAGACCCCCTGCAGCTGGCCGGAGCGCGGGTGCCCGGCGTCGAGATTCTGGATATGTCCGCCTATTTTTGCCGGCAGGGGATCTGCCCGGCCGTGATCGGCAACGTGCTCGTATACCGGGACAACCATATGACCAACACCTTCGCCAAGACGCTGGCACCGGCGCTGGCCCGGCAGCTCAGCTTTTAGGCAGCGGCTGCGGAACCTGTCCCGCGGGCCGCGGGCCCACGGCCCAGGGACCGGAGCAGCCTTCGGGCAAGGTGCCGCTGCAGGCTGCGGCACCTTGCCCCGCAGCCTGCGGCACGCCGGGGGTTCAGTTCCCGCAGGCGGTGACCTTGTAGAGCTTCGCCTCGCCCTGGCTGTCAATGAGCTGCACGCCGGGGTTCGCTGCGAGGTTGCGCAGCCCGGGGGGAGTGTGGTCTCCGCCGTGGACTTCGACCGGACCGAAGTCCAGGATGTAGAAGGCATTCGCCGCGCGGACTGCCTGGCAGACGCTGGCGTCCGTCGTCACGTTGCCCATCGAATCGTAGATCCGCTTCACATCCGGGGAGACGTAGCTCATGACATGCAGCTGGGCCGACTTCCGCTCACCCAGCGCGTAGGACAGCGCCGCACCGGTATAGGGATTGTCGATCAGCAGGGCATTATCGGGGACAGTCTGGGGCAGGCGCTTCATGAGCTGGAGCTCGTCGGTGGAGACCAGCGGCGAATCGGCGGCGAGCCTGTAGTTCCTCGAGCCCTGCTCAACCTCCAACTCCAGGCCGCCCTGCTGTCCCAGGGCGATAGCGGCCAGCACGACGGCGGCGATGCCTACGGTCCGGTAGGCCGCGGTTCCGGCGCGCCCCCAGCGCGGAGAGCCGTCAAGGGCCACCGCGAGGGCCTTGGACCGGCCGCGCATCGCCAGGACGCGGCGCCCTGCCCAGTCAATGCCGACGGCGACCAGCAGGACCGCAACCAGCGGCAGCAGGGCGGCAATCCGGTAGCTGTCGTTGTACCAGACGCCGGTGAGGACGTCCCGGGTTTCTGACTTGGTAAAGCCGGAGACCACAACGAACAGATAGGTGAACAAGGCGAAGACGGCAGCGATCCACACGCGCTGCCAGCGGTCCTGGAAGCACGCCCAGAGGCCGAGGAATACCAGGGGGGCGACGAGCCAGGCCAGTGCCAGGCCATCGGGGGAGATGGTGACGGCTTCGCCAATGGCCTTAGGAATGCTCTGGTACGGGCCCCAGAACGAAGCCTCGGGGGGTGGGCGCAGATTGGTCCACAGCAGGTCGAATGCGATGGCGTACCCGGCGACCGGCAACGCCAGCCTCAAGACGTACGAGCGGGCGCGGGCCTGCTTCCGCCGAAGTGCAGCGGCAGAGCGCCACACCAGCGTCACCACCATGGGCAGCGTCCACGTCAGCCAGGCCATGAACGTCGTGGGATGGGCGACAATCAGGCCGGTGAGCGCCAGCAGCAGGGCAAGTATCGAGGCGAGATCGCGGCGGACAAGTCCGGGCGCCAACCCGGCACACGCCGCTGCCAGGGCGACGCTGGAGGGCAACACGCTAATGGCCAGCAGGTTGGGATACAGGACCCCAAAGTCCATCATGAGCAGCGGGAAGGCACCCAGCGACGCCGCCGCAATGCCTGCGGCGACCAGCGCGGCCGGGCGTCCTCCCACCACTGACCGCGCCAACAGGAGGCATCCCAACGGCCAGAACACGGCCGCAAGGACGATGCTGGTGATATTGACGGCGAGCGGGACGCTCGCGCCCGTTGCCATGGCGACGAGGGTGGCTACAGCGTTCCAGCCGGCCGGGTAGGCCCCGCCGCCGGTCATCGCACCCAGGGTCAATGACGACGCCTGGCCGGTATCCAGGGCAAACCTGACCGAATTCAGGTGGAAGACGGCGTCATAAGTCTGGGAAATTGCCTGCGGGCTGCCGATCAGATGGACGGTGTGGACGGCGAGGAGCCCGCCGGCGATGACGGCTCCGGCCAGCGCCGCGAGGTCGCCGCGGACGTCCGGCACCCGCAACGGATTCAGACCGGTTGCGGCCGGGCCGGAGGGACGGAACCGCGCCGCCCACAAACCGAGCAGGGACAGAGCCACCGCCACCACGGCCACGGGGAGCAGCCCGAACCTCACCTTCAGGAACGGGGCCAACGTGGAGGTGATGACCACAACACCCACGCTCAAAGCGGGGGCAAGCGCCAGGGCGCTGAAGCCCCTGAATCGCAGTGCAACGGAGATGATCAGCCCGGGCAGGACCAGGACAGCGCAGGCGATCAGGACCTGCGGTAAGACGGACATCCACATGAAGGGTTACGGCTCCAGGAGTTCGAGGAGGTACGCGCCGTACCCGCTCTTGACCAGCGGCTCGGCGCGCTGGCGGAGTTCATCGTCGCTCAGGAAGCCCTGGCGCCAGGCGATCTCCTCCGGGGCGCCGATCTTCAGGCCCTGCCGGTTCTCGACCGTCCGGATGAAGTTCGACGCGTCGTTGAGGTCATCGAAGGTTCCGGTGTCCAGCCAGGCCGTGCCGCGGGGCAGGATTTCGACGCGGAGCTTGCCCCTCTCGAGGTAGGTCCGGTTGACGTCGGTGATTTCCAGCTCGCCGCGGGGCGAGGGCTTCAGGTCCTTGGCGATCCCGACGACGTCGTTGTCGTAGAAGTACAGGCCGGGCACGGCGTAGTGGGACTTGGGCCGCTCCGGCTTTTCCTCCAGCGAGACGGCCTGGCCGGCGTCGTCGAACTCCACGACACCGTAGGCTTTGGGGTTCTTGACCCAGTAGCCGAAGACGGCACCGCCGTCGATGTTTTCATGCTTGCGCAGCTGGGTGCCCATCCCCTGGCCGTAGAAGATGTTGTCACCCAGCACCAGGGCAACGGTCTCGTTGCCGATGTGCTCCTCGCCGAGGATGAAGGCCTGCGCCAGGCCGTCGGGGGAGGCCTGCTGGACGTAGCTGAGGTTGACGCCGAACTGCGAACCGTCGCCGAGGAGGCGCTTGAACTGCTCGGCGTCATGCGGGGTGGTGATGATCAGGATGTCCCGGATGCCGGCCAGGATCAGCGTCGACAGCGGGTAGTAGATCATCGGCTTGTCGTATACCGGGACGAGCTGCTTGCTGATGCCGTGGGTGATGGGATGGAGACGAGAGCCGGTCCCACCGGCAAGAATTATTCCGCGCATGGTATACATCCTCTCCTACCGGTCTGCACTCGGCCAAACCCGTGGACGGCCTGCTGGCCCGMGTGCCCGGTGGTGTCAGGCCGAGTGCCGGCGCCCGGTCCGGCCGCGGAGGCCGTCGGCGGTGCCGCGGAGCGCCGAGCCGAGCCGGGCGGTGCGGCCGGGCGCCAGCAGGGTCACGATCAGCAGGTGCCGCAGATCGCCCCATACCCCGCCAGCCACCCAGGCGGGATACCGGACAGCGTACCGGCGGCCCGTGACGAGGCGGTTCCTGAAGATGTAGTAGTAGCGCCAGGTCGCGGCGGTGCGAACCTGCAGCGGGCGGCCGCCCGCCGGGACTGGCCGGCCAAACACCTTGGCCTCCACCATCGTTCCCAGGGAGTGGTCGAACTCCGCCGCCGCGAGGACGGTGGGCAGGCCCGCGGCGAGTGCGCGGTAATAGTACTCGGTGTCGACCAGGTCGATGAAGAGCTCTTCCCAGAACCCGCCAAGGACGTCCAGCGTGCCGGCCGGGATCAGGAGGCCCGACTGGATCGGCTCCCGGCCCAGGGCGACGCCGTTCCGGGTCCCGGCGCGCAGCACCGGGTTTCCGTGGATCCTGGACGGGGAGATGAGGCCGGGTTCGACGCCGGCGGCCCGCGCGTCCGCGGCGGCCCGGCGCAGCGCCTGCACATAACCGGCGGGCAGCAGGGAGTCCTGGTCCACGGTCAGGACGTATTCCGGGTTGCCGTGCCGGCGTGCCGTGCGGATGCCGGCGTTCAGGGCGGCGCCGATACCGGCGTTCTCCGGGAGGCGCACCACTTCTGCGCCGGCCGCGGCCAGCGCGGCGAAGATCGGCTCGAAGCCGGGGCCGCCGCCGTCGTCAACCACCACGACGGCGTCCACCTGCTCCCGCAGCGATTCGACGTTGCCGATCAGCGCAGCCGTCGGCCGGAACGCGGTGACGACGCCGGTGACGCCGGTGGCGCCCGTGGCAGGGACGGGGGATTCGCCGGTCACGTGGGGTTCGCTCACTTTCCGAAGGAATGCCGCAGGAGGATGCCGAGCGTTCCGGAGGCACTTTGCCGGAGCGTGCCGGCGAGGATCAGGAGTGCGTGCGCCCGGGACGTGAGCCGCAGCCGGGCGGCCCGGGCCGCCTTGCGCCAGCCCTTCGCCGTGCACAGCGCCGCGGCCAGGTCGAAGAAGTCGCGTTCACCGACGAACCGGGACCCGTCGACGAGTTTCGCGGACGACGCGCTGTGAGTGTGCCGGCGGTATTCGAAGCAGATATCCGGGACGATCAGCAGCTCGGCCCCGCCAAGCACCATGTCCATGACGAGGGCGAGATCCTGGATGACGGGGAAACCGTCACGGAAGTCGTAGTCCCGGATCCGGTCGCGGCGGAAGGCCAGGGAGGGCCAGTAGAGCCAGTCGCCGTGCAGGAGGCTGACCGCCAGCCGCTCGCCGCCCACGAGCCGGGACCCGGTGCCGCGCGGTTTGACCAGCCGCTGCTTGACGATGTCCACCAGGGGAACGGAGGGTTTGCCGTCCTCGTCGATGATCTGGACGCCGGGCTGGATAATCCAGGCGTCGGGGAATTCGGCGTGGGCGCGCAGCACGACGTCCACGAAGTTCGGCAGCAGAAGGTCGTCGCATCCCATGACCACCAGGACGTCCTGGCTGGCCAGCGAGACGCAGGTCCTGAAGTTCTCGGTGATGCCCTCGTTCTTATCCTTGCGGATATACGTGATCCGGGGATCGTCCGCGGCCTCGACGTAGCGTCTGACGTCGTCGCCCGGGTAGGCGTCGTCAACCACCGTCAGGCGCCAGTCCGGGCTGGTCTGGGCCAGGACGCTGTCGACGGCCAGTTTCATGTAGTTAACGTCGCCCCAATAGGGGATAAAGATGTCCAGTGCCACCGGGGCCTCCTACTTCGTCGTCGGCGTCGCCGGAGCGTCGCCGTCCCGGGAGGACATGTCCTCGACCATGGTCCGGAGGATGGCCACTTCCTCCGCGAGGGTGCGGGTCTCGTCCTCGACCACGGACAGCTCCCAGGACAAGTGCAGGCAGACACCGAGCAGCAGCAGGATGCTGATGATGAACAGCAGATTGGACGGCAGCTGGACGCCGACGCGTTCGGCCACGATCGTCAGCAGGCTCGGAAACGCGGCCAGAACCAGCGTGCCGATGCCCACGAAGAGCCAGAGTGCTGCGTATTTCTCGCGAAGCTTCTTTCGGCGGAGCATCTCGAAGACGACGCCGACGATCGCCAGGGCAAGGAAAAAGGCGGGCCAGTTGCCCATTAGACGGCTCCTTTGGGGGCCAGCGCGGGGTCGGAAATGGTGGACCGCTTACGGGTCAGCGCGAACATGAGGGCGAAGACGGACCGGCCCAGGTAGACGGCGGACTTGACGGGGTTGTGGCTGGGAGTCCCGCCTTGGCGCGGGCGCATTTCGACCGGGACCTGGGTCACCCGGCAGCCGGAGYGGATCGCCACCACCAGGGAGTCGATGGTGTCACCCAGATACTCCGCAGGGTAGTGGTCCAGATACTGGTTGATGGCGCGCCCGTTCGCGGCCCGGAAGCCGCTGGTCACGTCCGTGAGCCGGGTCTTGGCCAGTCCTGAGATGACCTTGGCGAGGAGCTGCATGGCCCACTTGCGCGGGCCGCTGACCGAATAATCGCCGCGGTCGGCAAAGCGGGCACCGATGGAGATGTCCGCGTGCTCCAGGCCTGCCAGGACCTCGTGGATATTGCGGGGATCGTGCTGTCCGTCGGCGTCCACCTGGATCACGCGCTGGTAACCGAGGCGCTGGGCGTACTTGAAGCCTGCCCTCATGGCACCGCCGACCCCCAGGTTGAACGGCAGTGTCAGGACGGTGGCGCCAGCGTCTTTCGCGACCGCGGCGGTGGCATCCGCAGAGCCATCATTGACCACCAGGACATCGTAGGGCCGGCCGACGCTCAGCACTTCCCGGACGGTATTCCCCACGGACTCGGCTTCGTTCCACGCCGGCATTATGACCAGCACACGGGTCGAGTCAAGAATTTTCATAGTTCTCCAATATATCAACGGCGCGGAGGCGGCTGACGGAGTGGGCGGCGTCCAGTTCGGGATTCGTGATCATCCGGGGGAATGCGGTGATGACGGCGGCGTCCGGCCGTGGGCATCTGGCGATCACGCTGCTGATCCTACCTTCCGGCCCCGGCCGCGGGCGCCCGCGGGCAGGATCCGGAGGGAAGGGCGCAGCAGGCCCAGGAACAGGAGGGCCTCGCTCACGGCCATGCCCAGGGCGATGCCGGGAACGTTGGCCGCCAGCCCGGCCGCCACCATGAGCAGCACGCCGACGACGGCGGAAACCGCGGTCCACATCAGCACCGACTTCTGGCGCTGGGCGGGGATCAGCACATTCCGGATCAGGGGCGTTGATGAAGAGATGAAGAAGAAGGACACCCCGTAGAACAGGCAGGTCAGGGTGTCCGCGCGGACAGCTTCGCCGAACATCACGCCGGAGACCCACGGGCCGAACAGTGTGAGGAAGATCCCGCCCGCGAGCCCCAGGGCCGCGTGGGCAGCCATGGCCGCGAAGTGGCGGCGGCGCGGGTTGGCGGCATCGTGTTCCAGGGTCCAGCCCTGGAACGTGTTGCCGAGCGCCACAATCGTGAAGAGCCCCAGGCGGTAGATGGCGTCCGCCGAGGCGAAACCGGCCGTGGCAGCGGCCGATGGCACCGTCGCGGTGGCGATCGGAACCGGGGACGAGCCGTAGGCGCTTCCCGTGAAGTTGATGCCGGCCGTGCCCGCGGTGGGCACGATCTCCCGCACGACGGTCCGCGGGCTCCGGGGCAGCCAGGTCCGGGGTTCGCCGAACCGGCGGTGGAATGCGATCAATGCCACGAGCGTCGTAAGGACCGAGACCAGCCCGTACGTCCAGACTTGTCCGGTGAGCAGGATGACCGGGGCGCTGATGATGGCCGCAAAGAAGCGGGGGAGGGTGTCGTAGACGGCGAGGATCCGGGGCTGGCCGGTGCCGATGCCGTACCACGCGGGCGAGAAACCGGTCAGCGCCGTGGCCCAGGCCATGGTGATGGCATCGAGGCGGAAACCCTCCCGGGCCACGAGCGCGACGATCACGCTCATGACGGGCAGGACGAGGACCGCGAGCAGGATCCGGGAACGGACGCTCCTGGAATAAAGTGCCGCCCGCAGCGGGAAGGCGCCGGCACGGGCAATCTCGACCGGGCCCGAGATGTTCCAGCTCCAGAGAATGATGGTCGACGCAAAGATGCCAATGGCTTGGCCGGAGGTGATGCTGGACCAGCCGGCGGCCCCCACCACCCGCGAAACGACCGGGAGGAGCAGGAACGGCAGGACCAGCGCCAGCAGCGGCAACAGGGTGAAGCCTGCAAGCCTGAACAGAACGGGTCTCATGCGGTACGGTCCTCGTGCTGGGGGGCTTGACCTAACGATGATACGCGATTGCCCCGCACCGGCCCCTGGCCCGGGAGTCGCCTAGAGTGGTTCGCATGAACGACGAGAATGGCCCCGGCGTGCCGAAGATCAGGGCCAGCGTGTGCATGGCCACCTACAAGGGTGCGGCCTTTGTCCGGGAGCAGATAGCGTCCATCCTCGCCGAGTTGGGTCCCGACGACGAGCTCGTCGTGGTCGATGATGCGTCCCCCGACGAGACTGCCGCGATCGTGGAGGGGATCGAGGATCCGCGGATCCGGCTCGTCCGCTCGCCTGTCAACCGGGGGTACGTGCGCAGCTTCGAGGAAGCGATCCGGCTGAGCCGGGGGGAGTACGTGTTCCTGTCCGACCAGGACGATGTCTGGATTCCGGGCCGGCTGGAGCTGATGCTCGCTGCCTTGTCCGGTTCTATGGTGGTCGCCAGCAATTTCGACATGCTGGGCGGCGGAAACCGGCCCTGGATTCCGCGGCTGAAGTCCGCGGACTCGCGGCGGCACGTGGCAAACTTGTTCGCCATCCTGATCGGGTACCGGGCGTACTACGGCTGCGGCATGGCCTTCCGCCGGGAGGCTGCCCGCTGCTTCACCCCGATTCCTGCTTACGTCCGGGAATCACACGATCTCTGGCTGGCCATCTGCGGCAATGTCGCCGGATCGATAACCCACCTTGACGAGTCGACCATTTACCGCCGGATCCACGAATCGAACCAGACGCCGGCCGGCCTGCGGTCGCTGCCGAAGATCGTCGCGGCCCGCGTGATGCTGGTCCGGCTCATGGTCGAAGCCCTCCGGAGGACCCGCCGGCGGGTCTGAGCAGGCAACGGCCTTTCGGTAAGCTGGCCTCATGCAGAAACTCCTCGTCACCGGCGGCGCCGGCTTCATCGGCTCCAATTTCGTCCACTACGTACTGGAGAACACCGACCACCACGTCACGGTCCTCGACAAGCTCACCTACGCGGGCAATGTGGAGTCGCTGGCGGGCCTGCCTGCAGACCGGTTCACGCTGGTGCAGGGCGACATCTGCGACGCCGCCGTGGTGGAGCGCCTGGTTGCCGGGTCCGACGTCGTGGTGCACTACGCCGCGGAATCCCACAACGACAACTCGCTGCACGATCCGCGCCCGTTCCTGGACACCAACATCATCGGGACCTACACCCTGATCGAGGCCGCGCGGAAGCACAACAAGCGCTTCCACCACATCTCCACCGACGAGGTCTACGGCGATCTCGAACTCGATGACCCGGAGCGGTTCACCGAGAGCACGCCCTACAACCCCTCCAGCCCGTATTCCTCCACCAAAGCGGGCTCGGATCTGCTGGTCCGCGCCTGGGTGCGGTCCTTCGGCCTGCAGGCAACCATCAGCAACTGCTCCAACAACTACGGTCCGTACCAGCATGTGGAGAAGTTCATCCCGCGCCAGATCACCAACGTGATCGACGGCATCCGTCCCAAGCTGTACGGCAAGGGCGAGAACGTCCGTGACTGGATCCACGCCAACGACCACTCGTCCGCTGTCCTGGCGATCATCGCCGGGGGCCGGATCGGGGAGACCTACCTGATCGGCGCCGACGGCGAGAAGAACAACAAGGACGTCGTCGAACTGATCCTCAAGCACATGGGCCAGGCGCCGGACGCGTACGAGCACGTGGTGGACCGGCCCGGCCACGACATGCGGTACGCCATCGACTCCTCCAAGCTGCGCGAGGAACTCGGCTGGAAGCCGCAGTTCTCCAACTTCGAGGCCGGCATCGAAGACACCATCGCCTGGTACCGGAACAACGAGGACTGGTGGCGGCCCCAGAAGGCCGCCACGGAAGCGAAGTACAAGGAACAAGGCCAGTAGATTATGTCGATCGAGTTCTCGAAGAAGCTCACAGCGCACGAAACCCCGATCCCCGGCGTCGTCCTCTACGACCTTCCGGTCCACGGTGACAACCGGGGCTGGTTCAAGGAGAACTGGCAGCGGGAAAAGATGGTGGCGCTTGGCCTGCCCGACTTCCGTCCGGTGCAGAACAACATCTCGTTCAACGAATCCGCCGGCACCACCCGCGGCATCCATGCCGAGCCGTGGGACAAGTTCATCTCCGTGGCCACCGGCAGGATTTTCGGCGCCTGGGTGGACCTGCGCGAAGGCCCGACCTTCGGCGCCGTGTTCACCGCCGAGATGGACCCCAGCCAGGCCATCTTCATTCCCCGCGGGGTGGGGAACGCCTTCCAGACGCTGGAGGACAACACCGCCTACACGTACCTCGTCAACGACCACTGGTCCGCCGACGCCCAGGGCCAGTACACGTTCCTGAACCTCGCCGACGAGACCGCGGCCATCAGCTGGCCGGTGCCGCTGGGCCAGGCCGAGCTCTCGGACAAGGACAAGGCGCACCCGCGCCTGGCGGACGTCACGCCGATGCCGCCGAAGAAGGTCCTCGTGGTCGGCGCCAACGGCCAGCTCGGCAAGGCGCTGCGCCGGCAGTACGACGGCGACCCGTCCGTTGAGTTTGCCGGCCGGGACGAGTTTGACCTCGGCAGCGAGGAGGCCTTCGCCGGACGGAACTGGACGAACTACTCCACGATCATCAACACCGCGGCCTACACCGCCGTGGATGCTGCCGAGTCGGCCGAGGGCCGCGCGGCCGCCTGGGCGGTCAACGTCACGGCCGTGACGCGGCTGGCCCGCACCGCCGTCGAACACGACCTCACCCTGGTGCACGTGTCCTCGGACTATGTCTTCGACGGCACGCGCGCCACGCACGACGAATCGGAGCCGGTGGCGCCGCTGGGCGTCTACGGCCAGACCAAAGCCGCGGGCGACGCCGTCGTCAGTGTGGTGCCCCGGCACTACATTGTGCGCACGAGCTGGGTGATCGGCGAGGGCAACAACTTTGTCCGCACCATGGCCTCGCTGGCCGAGCGCGGCATCGAACCGTCGGTGGTTGATGACCAGATCGGGCGGCTGAGCTTCACCGAAGACATCGCCGCCGGCATCCGGCACCTGCTGGAATCGGGCGCCGAGTACGGCGTCTACAACCTCAGCAACGACGGCGAGCAGCAGTCCTGGGCGGACATCGCCGCGGACGTCTACGAACTCTCCGGCAAGCCGCGGGAGGCCGTGACCGGTGTGAGCACCGAGGAGTACTTCAAGGGCAAGGCCGTCTCGCCGCGGCCGCTGAACAGCGCCCTTAACCTGGACAAGATCAAGGCGACCGGGTTCACCGTTCCTTCCGCGGCGGAGCGGCTGAGCGACTACCTCGGTTCCTGATTTAACGGTCCTTAACGGTCAGCCCCAGGCACCACAACGCAGACCGGCCCCCGCATGTGCGGGGGCCGGTCTGCGTTGTGCGTGGTCCGGCGTCAGCCAGGGCCGCTAATAGGTGAGCGTTTGGCACCCCAGCAGGGAATTGTTCAGGCTCAGCATCGAGACCGCGACGCCGTAGGCGCACACCCGGTACTGGCCGCGCTGGGTGATGGGGACCGATGACGTGAAGCCGTGGTTTCCGACCGTGTCGAGGGCCCGGTTGACGTCCGGGCGCTTCTGGTCGGCCATGAAGGCGTACCCCTTCCGGATCCCGTCAGGCGAGGTCACGTAGACGTGGTCCGGGATCGATGAGGCGGGGAAGGACGGATCCAGGGTCCAGCCGGAGGCCTTGATGGAGGCTTTGCCGCTGGCGACCTGGATCGAGGCCCCATCCAGGTAACCCATGGTGGCGGGGGTCGGGGCCGCGCTGATGGACTTGCAGCCCAGCAGGGTGTTGCCGGCCGTGACCGGGGCGATGCCGATGGCATAGGCGCACACGGTGTACTTCCCGGCCCGGGTCAGCGGGACCGAGACCTGGAATCCGTGGTCACCGACCGTCTGCAGCGCGGCGTTGACGTCCGGACGCGGGCGGTTCGCGGTGAAGGCGTAGCCGGGGTTGGTTCCGTTCGGCGACTGGACGTAGACGTGCACGGGCACGCTCTTGCCTGGCTGCACCGGATCCAGTGCCCACCCGCTCACCTGGAAGTTCGCGGCGTTGGGCGCCTGGGTGAGGGACACCGAATCGTAGGAGCCGAAGGGTGCGGGGTTGGCCTCGACGTTTGTGGTCTTGCAGGACAGCAGCACGTTGGCGTTTCGCCCGATCCCGTAGACGCACGCACGGTACGATCCCGGAACGGTGGCTTTGACCTGGTAGTCGAAGCCGTGGGCCAGCCCCAGGCCCGTCGCGTCCGCGACATCCTTCCGTGCGACGTTGGCCGTCATCCGGTACCCGGTGGTTTTCCCGGCCGGGTCGGTGACGTAGGCGTCGGCATAGCTGGAGGCCGAGGGGTTGGCGAGGTCGGCTGCCCAGCCCTTGAGCTGCAGGGTGACCTTGTCTGCCGTGCGGACCTGGCCGAAGCTGTCGAAGGACCCCGTCGGTGCCTCCACCCCGGTGGCCCGGATGGACTTGCAGTCCAGGAGTGTGTTGCCGAAGGACCCGATGGCGTAGGCACAGACCTTGTACGTGCCCGAAGCCGTGATCCGGACCGTGCCGTCGAAGCCGTGCAACGGACCGTAGCCGAGGGCCTGGTCAACATCGGGCCGGGGCTGGTTGGCCTGCCAGGCGTAGCCTTTCGTGGTCCCGGACGGATCAGTCACGTAAATGTGGGTCTGGATCGAGGACGACGTCCTCGCCAGGTCTGCCGACCAGCCCCGGGCGCGCAGGAAGACCGCGGCGCCGTCGCGGGTTACGGAGAGGTCGTCGAAGGACCCGGTGGGCAGCGGCGTCCCGGCGAAGCGCTGGAGTGAGGCATAGTCGCCGTTCCAGATATTGGAGTCACCCACGAACGGCCCGGTGCTGCTGTATTGCCACATGCTGAAAACGCTCCAGCTGGAGGGGACGGGCCCGGCGTTGTCCGTGGCGGAGAGCGGGTAGGACGCGACCCACAGCGGGTAGTCGCCGAAGCCCGCCGCGTTGGCCGTGCACTGGTTCCACCACGACGTGTTGGTGTAGATGACGGGAAGGCGGCCCGTGAGGGCCCGCATGGTGTTCCCGAAGTCGCGCACCCAGGACGTCAGCTGCGAAGGGGACATGCCGTAGCAGGTGTTGCCGAAGTAGAAGCCGTTGATGGTTCGGCCGGCGTAAGGGTTGAATTCGAAGTCGAGGACCGGGGGCATGGTCCGGCCGTCGGCACTCCAGCCGCCGCCGTTCTGGACGAAGAAGCGTGCCTGGTCGGCTCCCGATGACCAGTTCGGGATCGCGAAGTGGTAGGCGCCCCGGATCATCCCGACGCTGCGGGCGCCGTCGTACTGGGCGCCGAAGGAATCATTGGTGAAGTAGTTTCCTTCGCTGGCCTTGACGTAGGCGAAGCGGGCCCCCATGTTCCACTGGCTTTGCCAGTTGACGCTGGTCTGGTGGCCGCTGACGTCCAGGCCTTTGACCCCGTACGACGGCGACCACGTGCCCTGCGTGGTGAGCGATTCAATGGCGGCGGACTCGGTGGTCGCCTTCAGAAGTGGCGACGGAACGCTGACCCGGGCGGAGCGCTGGCCCATCTCGGCGCCACCGGGGCCGACCGCCGCGGCCATGGCCGCCCGGTCCTTGACGCCGCCTGCCAGCGCCGCGGACTGTGCCGCCGCCTGGGTTGCGGTCGCTGCCTGCGTTGCGGTCGGTGCCGGCGCCGGGGCGGCCGGTGCAGGTGCCGTGGCGGCCGGGCGGGCCGTTGCGGATGCCGCCGGCACGGTGCTCGTGGCCGTCGGCGACGGGCTGGCAGAAGGGGTGGCAGACGCCGGGGGCGTGGCCGGCTGCTCGACGGCGGTTGCCGGCGACGGAACGCCGGTGATGGCCAGCAGGGTGGCGGCGAGGAGAATGGCCCCTGCCCGGCGGCATCGGTGGCTGGTGGGGGGGTAAAGGGTGCGCTTCATGTTCCGCTCCGGGGCAATGGCACGCTGTGGGAGCCGCGCCACACGGTCTCGCGCCCGAGGGGCTACGAAGAGAGCTGGCCGGGCTGAGAGAATGTCTGACTTAACGCGCTCACCCTAACATCGGCCGACATCTGAGACCAGTGATTCAAGAGTTACCAAAGTGAAAGTTGTCATGTTGAAACCAAGCGGTTATCCACATGCACCCACGGCACCCCTTGCCGGACCGGTTGCCCGCCCCTAGTTTTAACCCCATCGCGCCGGCACCGGGGCGGCAGTCATATGGGGGTCCAGGTGGAGGCTGTACGCATTGTTGAGGACGAGGTCCGTGAGCTGATCCGCCGGCGGGGCCTTGACCCCCTGCGGGAGTCCGGCGAAGTCCGGCGCCTGGTCGAGGCGGCTGTCAGCGACTACGACGAACGGGCCCTCCTGGCGCCGCTGCCCCCGCTGGGCCCGTTGGAGTCGGCCCGGAGATTCGTCTTCGACGCTGTGGCGGGCTTTGGTGCGCTCCAGCCTCTCCTCGACGATCCGGGCATCGAGGAAATCTGGCTCAATGCGCCGAATGAAATCTATGTGGCGCGCAACGGCGAATCGGAACTGACCTCCGTTTCGCTGACGGACCAGCAAGTCCGGGACCTTGTGGAACGGATGTTGAAGAGCTCAGGCCGGCGCCTGGACATGTCCTCGCCGTTCGTGGACGCGGCGCTCCCGGACGGCTCCAGGCTGCACGTCGTGATCCCGGACGTCACCCGGCGTCACTGGGCAATCAACATCCGCAAGTTCGTCGTCAAAGCCAGCCGGCTCGAGCACCTGGTGGAGCTGGGAACGCTCACCCCGCAGGCGGCCAGGTTCCTCGGCGCGGCCGTCGCCAGCGGCCTCAACATCCTGGTCTCGGGCGCCACCCAGGCGGGCAAAACCACCATGCTCAACTGCCTCGCCGCCAGCATCGGCACCCGCGAACGGGTCATCACGGTGGAGGAAATCTTTGAACTGCAGTTGCCGCTCCGCGACGTCGTCGGTCTTCAGTGCCGTCAGCCGAACCTGGAGGGGCAGGGGGAGATTCCGCTGCGCCGCCTGGTCAAGGAGGCCCTGCGCATGCGGCCGGACCGGATGGTGGTCGGGGAAGTCCGGGAGGCCGAGAGCCTGGACATGCTCATCGCTTTGAATTCCGGCCTTCCCGGAATGTGCACCGTGCATGCGAACTCCGCCCATGATGCCGTGACGAAAATCTGCACGCTGCCGCTGCTCGCCGGCGACAACATCTCCAGCGCGTTCGTAGTGCCCACCGTCGCGTCCTGCATCGATCTGGTGGTCCATTGCAGCAGGCACACCAGCGGGCGGCGACAGGTCACCGAGATCCTGTCCCTGGGCCGCCGGGTGGAAAACGGGATCATCGAGTCATCCATGGTGTTCACGATGTCGGACGGGCAGCTTCTGCCCAAGGCCAACTCCATGCCCGCCGCGGAAAAGTTTGCCCGATCCGGGTACGACGTCGCTGCGCTGCTGGAGCAGCGGTGATGGCGCCGCTGGTCGGGATGCTGGGCGGCGCCGGCCTCCTGCTGATCTGGTGGTCCGCGTGGGAGACGCCTGAGAGCGGGCGGCGCAGGCCCCGGACCAGCCGGCTTGAGGACCTCCTGCGGTCGGCGGGCATCGAAAAGGTCAGCGCGGCAGGGCTGCTCGCCTCGTGCCTTGGACTCGGGGCCTTCACAACGCTCGCGTTCTTCGCAGTTACCGGGTCATGGCCGATCTCGGGATGCTTTGGCCTCTTTGGCGGCTGGCTGCCGATGGCGATGGTCCGGTGGCGTGCCAGAAAGCGCACGGCTGTCCTCCGCCAGCTCTGGCCCGACGTCGTTGATCATTTGCGCTCAGCCATCAGGGCCGGCCTGTCGCTGCCAGAGGCTCTTATCCAGCTGGGCGACAAGGGCCCCGTGGAGCTTCGCCACGTGTTTGTGGACTTTGGCTCCGACTACCGGTCGGGAGGCCAGTTCGATCCCTCACTCACCCGGCTCAAGGACCGTCTGGCCGATCCCGTGGCGGACCGGATCGTCGAGGCCCTCCGGCTCACCCGGGAGGTGGGCGGTTCGGACCTCGGGAGGCTGCTGGGCACCCTCGCGGAGTTCCTGCGGGAAAGCGCCAGGACCCGGAGTGAGCTGGAGGCAAGGCAATCCTGGACCGTCAACGCCGCACGCCTCGCCGTCGCTGCGCCCTGGATTGTCCTGGTGTTGCTGGCCAGCCGTCCTGAGGCTGTGATGGCGTATAACACCCCGCTCGGCGCTGCCGTCCTTTTGGGCGGCCTTGCCGTCTCCCTGCTGTCCTACGCCATCATGCTGCGTATCGGGGCGCTGCCGGAAGAACAGCGGGTCCTCCGATGACCGGCCTGATGGCCGGCGCCACGGTGTGCGGGGCCGTGCTCGGGGCGGGCCTGTGGCTGTTCCTCGTCCGGCTCCCCTTTATGCGCCCAACGACGTTCGTCGAACGTATCGAACCGCAGCTGAGAACCCACAACCTCGAATCCCGGCTTTTGCGCACCGTCCCGCGGAATGTCACACCGTTTGGGCCGCTCGAACGGATCCTCCGCCCGGCGTTCCGAGACGGTGCCAGGTCCCTGGGCCGGATCAACCTTGGCGCGACGGCGTTAAACCGCAGGCTCGCCCGCGCCGGCAGCGCCAAAACAGCCTTGGACTTCCGGGCTGAGCAACTCCTCTGGGCGGCCGGCGGCTTCGTCCTCGCCGTCGGCGTTGTGGCGCTCGCCGGCTCGATCGGCCGCTTCAGCCCGTTCGTCGCCGTCGTGGCCGTCGTGGGCAGCGCCGTCGGCGGGTTCCTGCTCCGGGACTACCTGTTGGGCGCGCACATCAAGAAACGGGAGGCGCGGATGATGGCGGAGTTTCCGAGCATCGCCGAACTCATGGCCCTGGCCGTCAGCGCCGGCGAAAGTGCCACCGGTGCCCTGGACAGGGTCTGCCGCAGCGCGCGGGGTGAGCTCTCGCAGGAATTCGGCCGTGTCCTCGCCGAGACCAGGTCCGGCAAGCCCCTCGTGGAGGCCCTCCACGAGTTCTCGTCCAGGACTGATCAAGGACCGTTGCTCCGTTTCGTGGACGGGATGATCGTGGCCGTCGAACGTGGAACACCCCTCGCCGACGTCCTCCGGGCGCAGGCACAGGATGTCCGGGACACAGCCAAGAGGGAGCTCATGGAGTCCGCCGGCAAGAAGGAAATCGGCATGATGGTGCCGCTGGTCTTTGGCGTCCTTCCGCTCACGGTCATCTTCGCCGTCTTCCCCGGTCTGGCCGCCATCAGTCTCGGACTCTAGGTACCTGGCGAACGACGACGACGGACAGCCGGCGGCTGCCCACCGGCCGGCACGGGCAGGACTCAAGAAAAGTCGTACGAGGAGGGAACAGGATACGAAGGACGCCCTGCAGCCGGCCGGCCAGCCAGGGGCACACGGTGCACGATCTGCCGGCGACACGTCACCAACCATCAGATCCAAAAACAGGACTCCGGAACAACAGAAAACCAGCAAACAGAGAACCAGAGAACCAGGAAAGAGGACACGATGAAGAACTTCGGAACCCGGGCTGCAGTGGCGGCCTGCGCGCTCAGCATGTTGACTTGGTGGTCTGCTCCGTCGCAAGCGCGGGCGGGGGACCACTCTGACGTGGGTACCGCCCATCCCCAGCGCGGGGACGTCCCCGGCTGGGTCATGATCACCCTCATGTCGGCAGTCCTCGTGGCCGCCCTTCTCGCCCTCGCCGGTCCTGCGCTTGAGGGACTCTTCAACCAGGCCATGGACAAGGTCGGACAGTAGGCAATGGCAGCCCAGGGCGGGGGGACCGGGCGCCAGATCGATAGCGGGGAAAACCGCAAAGGCGTAGAGCGGGGCGCTGCAGTGGTGGACTTCGTGCTGATCGGTGCGTTGCTCACCTTGCTCTTCCTCGCGATCGTGCAGCTCACCCTGGTACTTCACGTCCGGAATACGCTGATCGACGCCGCCGCCTCGGGCGCCAGATACGGCACGTTGGCCGACCGCAACGACGGGGACGCCAAGGAACGGACTGTCCAGCTGATCACGGCAGCGCTCAACGCGGATTTCGCGCGGGATGTGGGGACAAGCGAATCGACGTTCCAGGGCATCCGCACACTCGAGGTGACCGTCCGGGCACCCCTGCCGGTCATCGGCTTCATCGGTCCCCGGGCGCTCTTGGAGGTGAAGGGCCATGCGGCAATCCAGCGTTGAATGGCCGGAGCACGCCGCCTCACCGGAACAGGGGAGTGCCGTGGTCGAGTTCGTCTTCTTGTCCGCGCTGCTGATGGTGCCGCTGGTGTACTTCATCATCACCGTGGGCCAGATCCAGGGCGGGTCGTTCGCAGTCGTGGGCGCCGCCGACCAGGCCGCCAAGGTCTACGTGGCCCAGCCGGACGCGGCAAGCGGCCGGGCAGCGGCAGAGCAAGCCGTGCTGCTGGCGCTCGCCGATTACGGCCAGCCGGCGGGAAACGCCACCGTCGACACCCGCTGCGAGCCTGCCGATTGCCTGGCTCCCGGCTCGGCGGTGACAGTCACCGTCCGCCTCACCGTTCCCCTGCCGTTTGTGCCGTTCAGCGGCGCACTGCATCTGAACGCGAGCCAGCTCAGCGCGTCGGCAACCCAACTGGTGGGCAGGTTCCGGTGAGGGGCCGGCCCGGGCCCCGCCGGCAGGAGGGACAGGTGCTGGTGCTGAGCATCGGCTTCATGCTGATTGCCCTGCTGGTCGCCACCGTCGTAATGGCGGCCTCCAGCGTCTACCTCGAACACAAGAAACTGCTCTCCCTCGCTGACGGCGCCTCGGTGGCCGCCGCGGACAGCTTCACGCTCGGCCAGCTGGGCAACTCCGGCGGCACACCGTCCGCCGTCCTCAGCGGGGCGAGGGTTCGCAGCGCCGCCGTCGACTATCTGGGCCGCAACGGCGCGTTCGAGCGCTTCAGCGCCCTAAGCGTGGCGCCGGGGACCGGCAGCCCGGACGGCGCCACCGCCGTCGTCGTCCTGAGTGCAGCCGTCCACCCGCCGGTGGTGAACTTCCTGGTGCCGGACGGCATCCGGATCGAGGCGACGTCCACGGCGCGCTCCCGCCTCAGCCGGTGAGCTGCTGGCCCGCCACTCCGGTTGCCCTATCTGTAGATGCTGCCAACCAGGCCGTCAGGCAACCCAAGTGACAGGTCACCCGGATACAGGGCAACCGGCAGGGTCAGGGGGCTAGGACACATAGCGTAGGCTTAAAAAACCATGGCAAACATTGATTTTCCCGCTGAAATCCGCGCGCTGCGGGCCACCTACACGTCCATCGAGAACGTCTCGAACGTCGAGGCGCTCAAGGAAGACATCGCCGAGCTCAGCGAGCGGGCCGGTGAACCCAATCTGTGGGACGACCCCGCCGCGGCGCAGGTCATCACCTCGAAGCTCTCGCACAAGCAGACCGAACTCGAGCGGCTCAACAAGCTCGTGGCCAGGATCGACGACCTCGAGGTCCTCGTGGAACTCGGCCAGGACGAGGACGACGCCGACTCCATGGGTGAGGCCGCCGCGGAACTCGAATCGGTCCGCAAGGCGCTGGCCGACCTTGAAGTCGTCACCCTGCTCTCCGGCGAGTTCGACGAGCGCGAAGCCGTGGTGACCATCCGCGCCGGCGCCGGTGGCGTGGACGCGGCGGACTTCGCCGAAATGCTGCTGCGCATGTACCTGCGCTGGGCCGAACGCCACGGCTACCCGACCACCATCATGGATACCTCCTATGCCGAAGAAGCCGGGCTGAAGTCCGCCACCTTCGAGGTCAAAGCGCCCTACGCCTTCGGCACGCTCAGCGTCGAGGCCGGCACCCACCGCCTGGTCCGGATCAGCCCGTTCGACAACCAGGGCCGCCGCCAGACCTCGTTCGCGGCCGTGGAAGTGATCCCGCTGATCGAGCAGACGGACTCCATCGACATCCCGGACAACGAGATCCGCGTGGACGTCTTCCGCTCCTCCGGCCCCGGCGGGCAGTCGGTCAACACCACGGACTCCGCGGTGCGCCTCACCCACATCCCCACCGGCACCGTGGTGTCGATGCAGAACGAGAAATCGCAGCTGCAGAACCGCGCCGCCGCCCTGCGCGTGCTGCAGTCCCGCCTCCTGCTGCTGAAGAAGGAACAGGAGGACGCCGAGAAGAAGGCGTTCGCCGGCGACGTCAAAGCCTCGTGGGGCGACCAGATGCGCTCCTACGTCCTGAACCCGTACCAGATGGTCAAGGACCTCCGCACCGAGCATGAGGTCGGCAACACCTCGGCCGTGTTCGACGGCGAAATCGACGACTTCATCGACGCCGGCATCCGCTGGCGGACGGACAACCGCAACGCCGAGAAGTAGGCCCGGCGCCCGGCCGGGCGCCTCCACTGGGAGGTCCCTGACAATCGCGCGACACGCCCCGCCGTTCCGGCGGTTCCGCCGTTACCCGTGCGTATAGTCGAGGGGCCGGAGCTCTACTTCCCCCAAACGAAAGCCCTTGCGCCGGCAGCAGAACCGGGCCCTCGCGGCCATGTCCTGCAGGGTACTAAGGGCCATGATCCGTTTCGAAAATGTCACCAAGGTCTATGACCAGAAGGCGCGGCCGGCGCTGGATTCGATCAACCTTGAGATCGACCGTGGCGAATTCGCCTTCCTCGTCGGCGCCTCCGGCTCCGGCAAATCGACCTTCCTGCGCCTGGTCCTCAAAGAGGACCGTGCCTCCTCCGGCGCCGTCTACGTGGCCGGCCAGAACGTCGCAAACATCTCCAGCTGGCGCGTGCCGCGCCTGCGCCGCGGAATCGGCGTCGTCTTCCAGGACTTCCGCCTGCTGCCGCAGAAAACCGTCTTCGCCAACGTCGCCTTCGCCATGCAGGTCATCGGCAAGAGCCGCAGCGTCATCCGCGACACCGTCCCCGAGGTCCTGAAGACCGTCGGCCTGGAAGGCAAAGAAAACCGTCTCCCGCACGAACTCTCAGGCGGCGAGCAGCAGCGCGTGGCGATCGCCCGCGCCGTCGTGAACCGCCCCGGCATCCTGCTGGCCGACGAGCCGACCGGAAACCTGGACCCCACCACCTCGATGGGCATCATGGGCGTGCTGGACAAGATCAACCAGAACGGCACCACCGTGGTGATGGCCACTCACGACGACGACATCGTCAACGAAATGCGCAAACGGGTGGTGGAACTGAAGAACGGGGTCGTGATCCGCGACGAGGCCAAGGCCCTCTACACCTCCATGATTCCCGTCGTGGGCCAGTCGCGCCGCCTGCGCGACGCCAGCGGACGGGACGAACAGCCGCAAGTTATCCCGCCCCGGGCCGGCTCGCGCGCCGAAGCCCGCGCCGAGTTCCGCACCGCAGGGGAGGGCCAGGCGTGAGGCTTGCATTCGTCCTGGGCGAGATCGGCAGCGGCCTGCGCCGCAACCTGTCCATGGTGATCTCCGTGATCCTGGTGACCTTCGTGTCGCTGACCTTCGTCGGCGCCGCCGGCATGCTGCAGCTGCAGATCAACCAGATGAAGGGCTACTGGTACGACAAAGTCCAGGTGGCCATCTTCCTCTGCAGTGACGGTTCGACGGCACCCGGCTGCGCCACCGGTCCGGCGACGCCGGAGCAGGAGGACAACCTGCGCACGCTGCTGAAGTCGCCCGCGGTGGCGCAGTACGTCAACGACTTCCAATACGAGTCCAAGGACGACGCCTACAAGCACTTCAAGGAACAGTTCTCCAATTCCCCGATCGTTGACTCCGTGACCCCGGACCAGTTGCCGGCGTCCTTCCGGATCAACATGAAGGACCCGGAGAAGTACGAGATCATCAGCGAGACCTTCTCCTCCCAGGCAGGGGTAGAGACCGTGATCGACCAGCGGCAGCTGCTGGAGCGGCTGTTCTCGGCCATGAACGCCGCGTCCCTGGTGGCCGTGAGCATTGCCGGAGTCATGATCATCTGCGCCATTTTGCTGATCGCAACCACCATCCGGCTCTCCGCGTTCAGCCGCCGCCGGGAAACAGGCATCATGCGCCTGGTGGGCGCGTCCAAGATGGTCATCCAGCTCCCGTTCATCCTCGAAGGCGTCATCGCCGCGGTCATCGGTGCCGCCCTGGCCTCCGGCACCCTGTGGGCCGTGGCCCGCTTCTTCCTCGAAGGCGTCCTGTCCAAGCAGTATCCGGACACCGCGTTTATCTCACCCGGGCAGACCCTGATCCTGGTACCTGCCCTGATTGGCCTGGGCGTTGTCCTGGCCGGAATTTCCTCCCTGCTGACCCTCCGCCGGTACTTGCGGGTCTAGCTTTGCGCAACGAAAAGGGAATGCTTATGACACCGATGGCCCGCCGCCCCCTCCGGCAATCCCTCCGGCTCCGCCTGGTGGGGCGCCGCAGCCGGATGATCAGCGCCACCCTGGCGCTGGTCCTGGCCGGGACCATGGGGGCCTCGGGTCCGGCGGCATTCGCCGACGACCTTGAGGACCAGCAGGCCGCGCTGCGCGAGGAGGCGGCCCGGGTCCAGCACTCCCTCGAATTCGTGGACGGCAAGATCGCCCAGGCCGCGGCAGACCTGGTCCTGTACCAGGGCCAGCTCCCCGGCGCCCAGCAGGCGCTCACGGACGCCCAGGGCCGGGTGGCCGGAGCGGTCCAGGAAGTGCAGGCCCTCGCGGCCCGTGTGGACCTGGCGCAGCAGAACAAGGCAAAAATCACGCAGCAGCTGGAAGCGGACAAACAGAAGATCGCGGACACCCGGAAGCTGATCGGGCAGATCGCCACGCAGGCCTACAAGTCCGGCGGCGTCCCATCCAACCTGTCCCTGTTCTTCGGGTCGAACCAGGGCAGCAGCCTGACGGACACCATCGACCTCGCGGACCAGGCCCTGCGCAGCCAGAACTCCGCGATGGACAAGCTCACCCAGCAGAGCGCCACCAACGTCAACGCGCAGGCCCGGCTGGCCGCCGTCGAGGCTGAAATCACCGACCTCAAAGCCAAAGCCGACGCCGCACTGGCCCGGGAAAAGGCCGCCCGGGACGAGGCTGCAGCCAAGAAGGCCGCCGTCGACAAGCTGATTGCCGACACCACCCGGCTCGACGCCCAACTCCAGGCCGCCAAGCCCGGCATCCAGAACCAGCTCGCGCAGGTCAAGGCCCAGCAGGACGCCGTCGCCGCCGAGATCGCCGAACGCGACCGGAAGCTGCGTGAGGCCTGGCTGGCCGAGCAGCGACGCATTGCCGAGGCCGCGGCGGCAGCTGCCCGGGCGCAGGGACAGGCGGTCCAGCCGTATGTCCCGCCGGCCCAGGGCTCGCCGTCGGCCTTCGGGCTGCAGCACCCGTTCCCAGGCAATATTCCGATCACCTCCGGGTTTGGCTGGCGGGCGACGCCGCCGGGCACCATCGACTTCTACGGCCAGGGCGGCTACATGCACACCGGCATCGACTTCGGTGCCGCCTGCGGCACGCCCGTCTACGCCGCGGCTGCCGGCACCGTCTTCTCGGCCGGCTGGGCCAACGACGGCGGCGGCAACAACGTGAAGATTTCCCACGGGGTGGTCCAGGGCAACTCGCTGACCACGATTTACTACCACAACACTTCCGTGGCGGTCTCGGTCGGCCAGCACGTCAACCAGGGGCAGCTGATCGCCTATTCAGGCACCACCGGCAACTCCACCGGCTGCCACTCGCACTTTGAGACCTGGCTCAACGGCCGGGCCGTGGACCCCATGAACCTGCTGTAGTCCGGCCCGGGCAGTCCGGCAGGCCATCCGGCGGGCCATCCGCTGAGGCGGGCGCCCTGCCGTAAACTGGAAAGACTCCGCACCACCTGGCCGGAGTGAACCACCAACAAACCGAGGAGTCCTACCGTGCCCAAAGAAAGTGGCCGTAAGGTAGTGGCCACCAACCGCAAGGCCCGGCACGACTATCACGTCCTTGACACCTATGAGGCCGGCATCGCGCTGATGGGCACGGAAGTGAAGTCCCTGCGCGAGGGCCATGCCTCGATGGTGGACGGCTTCTGCACGTTCTACAACGACGAGCTGTGGATGGAGGGCATCCACATCCCCGAGTATCACCAGGGGAGCTGGACGAACCACGCCGCACGCCGCCGTCGCAAGCTGCTGCTGCACCGCGAAGAGCTCACGAAGATCTCGCACAAGATCCGCGAGTCGGGCTTCACGATCGTGCCGCTGCAGCTGTACTTCGTGGACGGCCGTGCGAAGGTCGAAATCGGCGTCGCCCGCGGCAAGAAGGAATATGACAAGCGCCAGACACTGCGCGAACAGCAGGACAAGCGCGAGGCCCAGCGCGTCATGCGCGAACGCAACCGCCGCTAGCGCGCCGCAGGCTGTCACGGTGCCAGGGAATGTTTCCCGGAGGCGGTGCGTTATGATTGGTAGTCCGGGAAGGATCCGAAAGTGTCCGGTCCGGGTTTGATAAAAAAATACGGGGATGATCGGTTTCGACGATGTTAGTCGCGACAGGTGAAGCGGGCCGAGGATGCAGAATTATCTCGTAAACGCTGTCTGCAAACCAATAAGTGCCGAATCAAAACGCACTGACTTCGCTCTCGCTGCCTAAGCAGTAAGACAGTCCGTCAGCCCGAGGTTGCTATTGCCCCGGATCCTGGCGTCATTTAGATAGCCACTGCTGTTTACCTCCGTCATCGGGGTAAACGGGACTCTTAGATGACTGGGCCCGGATCAGCCAGCTGTTTGCAGCATGGCTGGGGCCGAGAAATTCCAACGCAAACTGCGCCCGGAGAAGCCCTGACAACACGACATCGGACGGGGGTTCAATTCCCCCCATCTCCACGTAGGGGCCCGGCAACGGCGCTCCACCCCGTATTGGGTTCACAAGACTCCCCGCCGGCTTTTGCCGGCGGGGAGTTTTGTGCTTAAAAGCCAAAGAGGAGGGAAGCGTCTTCCGACACTTCCCTCCTCTTTGCAGTTGCTTGGCACTACATGCCGAGGATCTTCGCCTTCTGGACGCCAAACTCTTGTTCCGTGAGAATCCCTTGATCCTTCAGCGCCCCGAGCTGCTTGAGCTGTTCGAGGGCTTCGTTTGAGATGCCGCCGGCAGCCGGGGGAGGGGGTGGTGGCTGCTGGTAGACCGGCTGCTGGTAGGCCTGCGGCGGTGGCTCCTGCTGGGCCATCTGCGAATCGTAGGCCTCCTGCTGCTTGGCCGCGGTCGCGGCGTCCTTCTCGGCAAACTTGTTGGCCTGGCGGCGCTGGACCCGGCCGCTGACTGCACTGGCTGTCCCGGCAACCACCGCCGTCCGCCCTATACCTCTGAGAAGTCCCATAATTTTCTCCTGTCGGATTGCTTCCTGTGTGTCTTACGCGTCGGGTGCCTGCGACACGGCGGGTGCCGTCGTCTCGGCGTCGAGGGCCTCGAGGGCATCGAGTGCTTCCATCACGTCCGGAGCAGGGATCCGCGTGCTCGCGATGAGTTCGCCCCCGCTGTCCCGAACGGCCGCCACGAACGGTGCCGCCCAGATGTTCTCGTAGACGATCAGCGCGGCCACAGTCCCGGGGAGCAGCGCGGCCGAGGCCTCGGCGATGTCGTCATCGCCCAAGAGCCCGGTCCGGGCTCCCTCGAAGTAGGAGAACCCCGCCGCCGGACCGCCTGGGTCGGTGAGTTCGAGCACCTCGACAGATCCGCCGTCATTCTTCATGACGACGAGGAGATCGAAGAGGCGGATCACGCCCTGCTCGACGAGCTTAACGAGTTCCTCACTCGCCTGTCCCGTCAGTCCCGATACGGGGAACTCCAGGAGTACGAAGTCGACCGGCCCGTGGGCCTCAGTCTCCGGTGTGATTGTCACTGGTATTCCTCCGGTCTGTGTCGAGCACGCTGTCTGGCGCACTGGTCTTAGTGTGGGCGGTCCCCGCCGGGCCGTCACCACCCGCGTCGAATGATTCCGATGGGGGCCGCGCCGCTCAACGGTTGGAACTGCCCCGCGGACATGGCCCCGGAATGGGACCTCTCGGTCGGATTCCAAGACCACTAAACCGCCAACGGGAGATTGTCACATCATCCATTTCGGGTGAGCCCCCAGCCCGCCGCGACGTGTCAGGCCAATACGACAAGAGGCCGGAAGCAACGGCTTCCGGCCTCTCGATATTTCAGCGCTTCTTGATGTGTGCCACGGGGTCGGTGTGGGCATCGACGATGTGTTTCGCCTTCTTCTCTGCCCGTTTTTCCTTGATGGTTTTAACCGACTTCTTCGACACGCTCTGGTGCGGCGTCTTGTCAGGCATGGTGCTCTCCCTCACGGCAGGGGCCAGGGGTAGCCCCGTCTTTTAAGCTACGCCTCGGGAACGGCGGCGTCCACGATCCCTGCGAAACGGCTGCCGACGCCGTCGTACACACTGCGCACGAGCCCGGGCCCGAGCACGGGGATCTCGCGTGCCTCGTGGTGCACGCAGCAGACGTACGTGAATTCCGGCCACCATTTTTTGGGCCGGGCCGCTTCGGAGAATCCGCAGACGGCACAGGTGAGCTGGACCCAGACGGGCCGCTTGCCGGTGCGGTTTTCCTTGGACTGGACCAGCCACGCCGGCGGGTTGTCCAGCAGCTCGCCCAGCTCGGCCTCGGACAGCCGGGGCGGAATGCCGTGACGGTGCGCCATTTCCAGGGGAATGTCGAGGATCTGGGCTGCTTCACGTCGGGTAACCATCCTTCAACGATACGGGAACGACGGCGGCCCGAAGCCACCAGGGCGCCCCGGTGTTACCCTCGCCACACCGGCGGCGGCCTGAGGTTTTCAGCCGGCGAGGGCAAGCCCAAGCGCCGCGGCCGTGAGCCCCGCGAGAAGGTTCGCGCCGATGTTGAGCGCCGCCGCCCGGTACCGCTCTTCGCTGACCAGGCGGACCGTCGCGGTGGTCCATGAGCTGAAGGTGGTCAGGCCGCCGGCGAGACCGGTTGCGATCGCGGCGTGCCAGTCGGCGCCCAGCTCCAGGTGGCCGGTCAGGCCGATGGACCAACCGATGATGAAAGATCCGGCGACGTTGACCGTGAGCGTCGCCCAGGGCCAGTGCGGTCGGGAGCCCTGATGGTGCGCGAACCAGGAGTCGACGGCGAACCGCAGGAGTGCTCCCGCCACCCCGCAGGCCCCGACCACCAGCGCGGTCATCATTGGGCACCGCCGCGGAGGTCGGCGATCGCCTTGCCGGTTTTCCAGCCGGCCGCCGCGGCCCCGAGGCCCAGGACGAGCGAGAGCCCGAGGTAGGCCAGCCACGTGGCGTGGTAGCCGCCGCGGATCTGCTGGTCAATGGCGATCACCAGCGCCGAAAAGGTGGTGAAGGAACCCAGGAGGCCGGGGCCGATGCCGGCCCGCAGCCAGAAAGCCGTCTGTGGCCGCGCGATCCAGAGGGTGGTCAGGGTGGCCAGAACGAAACTCCCGGAGACATTGATCGCCAACGTGGTCCACGGCACCGCGCCGGCGCTTTCGGGAAAAATCAGGCCGGCGCCGAAACGCAGCTCGGTTCCGATCAGCCCGCCGACGGCGACGGCGGACCAGGCCTTCCAGCCCGGCACGCCGGGGCGCGGCACGGCCCGGCGCTCGTCCAGCGCACCTTTCACTCAGCTCTCCGTGACGCTGCAGCCGGCGTGCCCGGCATCGCTGTGGACCCAGAGGGCCGAGGCGACCTCGTCGGCGAAATCGAATTCGCGCGGTGCCGGGGCGGAACCGATCCGCACTACCATGGGGCCACCGAAGGGACGCCGGCCCACCACCTCCACTTCGGCGTCGAGGTCGATGTCCTCTGCGGCGAGATAGCGCAGGAGCTCCGGGTTGTCGTCGCTGATCCGGGTGATCCGGCCGGTGTGGCCGTCGTCGAGTTCGCTCAGGCGGTGGGCGGCGGGCATCAGCACCGAGCCGTCGGCTGCCGGGATGGGATCGCCGTGCGGGTCCCGGGTGGGGTTCCCCAGCTTGGCCGCCATGCGTTCAATAAAAGTGTCCGAGACGGCGTGCTCCAGGAGTTCGGCTTCGTCGTGGACCTCGTCCCAGCGGTATCCCAGCTCGCGGACGAGGAAAGTCTCGATCAGCCGGTGCCGCCGGACCATGGACAGGGCGAGCCGGACTCCATCGCTGGTGAGCGTGACGGCGCTGTAGGGCTTGTGGTCTACGAGGCCCTGGTCTTTGAGTTTGCGGACCATTTCCGACACCGAGGAGTTGGCGACGCCCAGGCGCTGCGCCAGCTGCGTGGAGGTGATGGGCTTGCGCTGCCACTCGGTGAACGAATAGATGACCTTGACGTAGTCCTCGATCGAGGAGGAGGGCGTACTGGTCTTCACAGACCTAAGCCTACCGTCAGCTGCCTCCGGAGAAAGTGAGCGACAGCAGGACCAGGTTAAGGGCCACGACGAGCACCACGCTGATGATGGCGGCGACTCGGAGGGCCGGGCCGTCGGCGAACCGGCCCATCAGGGCTTTGTTGCTGGTCAGCACCACCAGCGGGACCAGGACAAAGGGAATCCCGAAGCTGAGGACCACCTGGCTCAGGACGAGCGCCCAGGTGGGGTCGAAGCCCACCGCCAGCAGCACGACGGCGGGGATGAGGGTCACGACGCGCCGGGCCATGACGGGGATCCGGATCTTGAGCAGGCCCTGCATGATGGTGCCGCCGGCATAGCAGCCCACTGAGGTCGATGCCAGGCCGGAGGCGAGCAGCCCGACCGCGAAGATCACGCCGACGATCGGACCGAGATTGGCGGTGATGGCGGCGTGCGCGCCCTCGATCGTGTCCGTGCCTTCTTCGCCGCCGAGGGTGGAGGCGGCCAGGAGCAGCATGCCGATGTTGACCAGTCCGGCGATCGCGAGGGCGGCCACGACGTCGAACCGGGTGGCCCGGACCAGGCGCGCGATGGCCGCCGGGGGAACATGCAGGTGTTCGTCCGGCCGGTGCCGGTCCCGGGACAGGGCCGAGTGGACGTAGATGGCGTGCGGCATGACGGTGGCCCCGAGCATGCTGGCGGCCAACAGGACGGTGTCCGGTCCCTGGAAGCCGGGCATGAGCCCGGCCAGGGCGGCTCCCGGATCGGGCGGGCTGATGAAAAGCCCGGCCAGGAAGCCGACTGTGATGATGCCGAGCAGGAACATGATGATGAATTCGAACGGCCGCTGTTTCTGCCGGGCCTGGACCGCGAGCAGGAGCATCGACACGGCGCCGACAATCAGGGCGCCAAGGGGGAGGGGCAGGCCGAAAAGCAGGTACAGGGCGATTGCGCCGCCCACCACCTCCGCGAGATCGGTGGCGGCGGCGACAACTTCGGCCTGCACCCAGAAGGCGCGGCGCCAGAACGGCTTGAGCCGTTCACCAAGGATCTCCGGAAGGCTCTTGCCCGTGACGATCCCGAGCTTGGCGGACTGGTACTGGACGAGGACGGCCATGACGTTGGCGGCCACGAGGACCCACACGAGCAGGTAGCCGTACTGCGCTCCGGCGGTCAGGTTGGCGGCCACGTTTCCGGGGTCCACGTAGGCGATCGACGCCACGAAGGCCGGTCCCAACAGGCCGATCAGCGCCCTCCGGGCACCCGGGTGTTTGTAGGTGGGGGCGTCCTGCGCCGGTTGCCCGTGTCCCGTTAGCTCCAGCACTGCCAGCTCCTGTGATTGGCGCGTCGGCGTTGACGCGATGATCGGCGCCGGCCGGAAAACAGCCGGTGTCAAAGTTTCGTGTGCCTATAAGAAATTATTAGGCATACCGAAACAATAGGCCTGGCGGGCGCTGCGTGCAATCCGGGGGAATCCGGGGTGAGCGTGCATCAGGCCCGGAAGGCCCGCCACGTCTGGGTCAGGTAGGGCAGCCGGAGCACCTCGCCTGGGGTGTGCCCCAGGTGCTCGTGCAGGTACCAGGCGAGGTTGGCTGTGACCTTGGCCCGGGTGGAGTCCGATGCCGCGAGATAGTAGCTGCGGGACTTGGCCAGCTCCTGGATGTCCTCCGCCGTGACGGAATCCTCCCAGCGCGTCAGGTGGCTCTCCAGTCCGGTGAACTCGGGGCCCACGGCCGGACGGAAGTGTGGCTTGTGGACGTCCCCGGCGTGCATGATCCGGGAGAGCCGGTGCACCCAGGGCACGCTGGTGTCCAGCTGGTTCCAGATCAGGCCCAGCACGCCGTGCGGCCGCAGGATCCGGGCAATCTCGGCGCAGGCCAGGCCTGGGTCGCACCAGTGCCACGCCTGGGCAACCGTGACCAGGTCAAAGGACTCCGGCTCGAGACCGGTGTCCTCGGCGCTGCCCTCGATGGCGGTGACGTCCGGCAGGGTCCGGCGCAACTGCTCAAGCATGTCGGCAGAGGGGTCCACGGCCACCGTGGCCAGTCCGCGTTCTGCCAAAAGGGAAGTGAACTTCCCGGTGCCCGCGCCAATGTCCGCGGCGTCCCTGGCTCCCGCCCGGACCAGCCAGTCGGCCGACTCCTGCGGATAGCCGGGGCGGACGCGTTCATAGTGCTCGCCGCCGTCCTGGAAGCTTTGTCCGAGTTCCTGGCGCCGCTCGCTGTGCAGCTTCGGTCCGCTGTGGAGCCTGGGTCCGGCGCTTGCCACGTGCGATCTCCTTCGGGAAGGTCCTGCTTGTTACAGATACCTTTCGAATTTACCGCACCCGCGCCGGGCCCCGGTCCTGCGCTAGTCGAGGGTGCAGGGCGCAGCGCCGGCCGTGCCCGGGGTGTTCGGCGCCCAGTGGGGGTAGCTGCGGGTATCGTTGGCCGGCACCCAGCGCCCGGCGTCCACCACGTAATCCCAGCCGAGTCCGTTTTGCCGCAGCTGCTGCAGGCCGGCCAGCAGGCGTTCGGCGTCCTCCAGTCGTGAGCCGAGGCCGAAGCTGGCCCGCAGGGAGCCGGCGGGCAGGCCGAGCCGCTTGAGCAGCGGGTGGGCGCAGAAGCGGCCGTCGCGCAGGCCAATGCCGTGTTCGGCCGACAGGTAGGCGGCCACCAGTCCGGCGTCGTAGCCTGCCACGGAAAAGTTCACGACGCCGATCGTGCCGGTGTCCGGCTGATCGCCTCCAGTGGAAGAAGCGGAGGAAGAATCGGAAGCAGAATCGGCAAAGATCCGGTGCACGGTTACCCCTTCGATGCCCTGGAGGCCCTCGACGAGGAAGGACCGGATGGCGTCCTCGTGGGCCTGCCACTGCTCCGGGTCCAGGGCTGCAATGACCTGGGTGGCGCGGGCGAGGGCCGCCGCACCGAGGACGTTCGGCGAGCCGCCCTCGTGCCGGGCGGGTCCTGTGGTCCAGCTGACGGAGTCGAGCCGGGCATCGCGGACCGCGCCGCCGCCGGCCAGGTGCGGGGTGCCGGCGTCGAGCCAGTCCGTCCGTCCCACCAGCACGCCGGCGCCGAACGGGGCGTACAGCTTGTGCCCCGAGAAGGCGAGGTAATCGACGTCGTCCGCGGCGATATTGATCCGCCGGTGCGGGGCGAGCTGCGCGGCGTCGACAACGATCCTGGCGCCGTATTCGTGCGCCAGTGCGGCCAGGGTCCGGATGGGGAGGATCTCCCCGGTGACGTTGGAGGCGCCGGTGACGGCCAGCAGGCTGACGCCGCCGCGGGCGAGTTCGTCGCGCAGGCGGTCCACGGTGGCCGCGAGGGTGGCGGCGGCCACGACGCTGCGGTGCGGGACATTCTGCCAGGGCAGGAGGTTGGCGTGGTGTTCGATGTCGAGGTAGAGGACCTCGCCCGCGGGCCGCCCGTCGCGCAGCGGCAGGCAGCCGGCCAGCAGGTTCAGGGAATCGGTGGTGTTGCGCGTGAAGATCACGGAATCGCCGGGCCGGCCGCCCACGAAGTCCCGCACGATGTCCCGGGCGTTCTCGTAGACGGAGGTGCTGATCTGCGATGCGTAGCCGGCCCCGCGGTGCACGCTTGCGTAGTACGGCAGGATTTCGTTCAGGTATGCCGAGACCACGGACAGGGCCGGGGCGGAGGCGCCGTAGTCGAGGTTGGCGTAGCGCGCGTGGCCGCCGGTGATCAGCGGGGCCTGGATTTCGGCCCCGGTGACGGCTGCCAGCGGGCGGGCCGCGAGGGCAAGCCGTGCATGGAATTCAGGGGCAACGGGGAAAATGGCAGTTGTCATGGGACCTCACTCGAACAGGACCCCACACCGTGGGAATCCGCGCTTGCCGGGTCCGTTCCGGACCGGCCAGGTCGTCACCCGGGGCACCCCACCGCGACTGGAGGGTTGCCGGCCAGCAAACCGGGGTTTAGCGCTGGCACTCGTGACCTGCATCGAGCGTAGGACATTGGCGCAGCCGGGGAAAAGGCGGCCGCCGATTGTGAAGCGGATTATTACGGGCGCGGATCAGTTGTTCGGGTGGGCCTGGAAGAGGTCGTCGAGTCCGGGGTTGAGCCGCTTGAGCACTTCCGAGTGCAGGATCGAATTGGTGGCCAGGGCGTTGCCCCCGAAGGGGCCGTCCTCGCCTTCGAGCGAGGTGAAGCGGCCGCCGGCCTCGGTCACGATCGGCACCAGGGCGGCCATGTCGTAGAGATTCAGCTCGGGTTCGCAGGCGATGTCCACGGCGCCCTCGGCCACGAGGCAGTACGACCAGAAGTCACCGTAGGCGCGGGTCCGCCACACTTCCTCGGTCAGGCCCAGGAACTCATCCAGGTTCCCGCGTTCCTTCCAGCCGCCAAGGCTGGAGTAGGACAGCGACGCGTCCTCGAGATTGGAGACGTTGGATACCTTCAACCGTGTGGCGGCGGCGAGCGAGCGGCCGGTGTAGGCGCCTGCACCCTTGGCGGCCCACCAGCGCTTGCCCAGTGCCGGCGCGCTGACGACGCCGACCACCGGCTCGCCCTCATCGACGAGGGCGATCAGGGTGGCCCAGACCGGGACGCCGCGGACAAAGTTCTTCGTGCCGTCGATCGGGTCGATGATCCACCGGCGGGAACCGTGGCCCGAGCTGCCGAACTCTTCGCCCAGGACCGCGTCACGCGGACGTGACCGGGAGAGCTGGCCGCGGATGGCCTCTTCCGCGGACTTGTCGGCATCGGTGACGGGTGTGAGGTCGGGCTTCGTCTCGATCCGAAGGTCGAGCGCCTTGAAGCGGCTCATGGTCTGGGAATCGACCGAATCTGCCAGTACATGGGCAAGGCGCAGGTCATCGTTGTAGCTCGAAGCGGGTTGGCTCATGGTTCCAAACTACCGTCAAACCGGGCTGCCGGGCGGGAGGCCGCGGCTCGGCGCCGCCGCCCCGTTGCCGGTCCGGCTAGGAGACGGTGCCCAGTTCCTTGGTTTCCTGCGCTTCCATCCGCGGGTCAGTGCCCAGCAGCCGGCGCAGGGACGCGAGCCTGGCCGGTCCCGAGGGCCCCGCGTGCCCGGCCGCAACCCACTTGTCGACCCCGCAGTTGACGGCGGTGGAGTCATGCTTGCAGCCGCGTTCGCAATCATCGGTGCCCGGTTCCAGGTCCGGGAAGGAACGCAGGATCCGGTCCGGGTCCACGTGGGCCAGGCCGAAGGACCGGATGCCGGGGGTGTCGATGATCCAGCTCCCGGCCGGGGCATCGTTGACTTTGAGCGCCAGTGCCGACGAGGACGTGTGGCGGCCGCGGCCGGTGACCGCGTTCACGCCTCCCGTGGCCCGCTCGGCCCCGGTCAGGGCGTTGACCATGGTTGACTTGCCGACGCCGGAGTGGCCCAGCATCACGGTGACCTTGCCGTCGAGGTAGTCGCGCAGCTGGGATACCGCGTCCTTGTCGAGCCGGGCGGAGAGCCCGTCGTCGGAGCGGGCGTCGATGCCGGAAGCGGCGGAGTCGGCGGTCTTGGAGATGATGACGGGGAAGTCGAGGTGCTGGTAGTTGGACAGCAGCTCGGCGGGATCCTTGACGTCGGCCTTGGTGACGAGCAGCAGCGGTTCGATGCCGGCGTCGTACGCGGCGACCAGTGCGCGGTCGATGAAACCGGTCCGCGGCTCGGGGTTGGCGGCGGCGACCACCACCACCAGCTGGTCGGCGTTGGCCACGACGGCACGTTCGATCGGGTCCGTGTCGTCGGCGCTGCGGCGCAGCAGCGTCTTGCGGTCCTGGATCTTGACCAGCCGCGCCAGGGTGTCGGGCTCGCCGGTGACGTCCCCGACGAGGGAGACGAAATCGCCGGCAACCACCGGGTTGCGGCGCAGCTCCCGGGCACGGGCCGCGATGATCTTGCGTTCGTCCGCGGTCCCTTCGCCGACGACGGCGGTGTAGCGGCCGCGGTCAACGGTGATGATGCGTCCGGTGACGGCGTCGTCGTAGCTGGGCCGGTCCTTGGTGCGGGGCCGGGTGCCCTTCTTGTTCGGCCGGATCCGGACGTCGGACTCGTCCCAGGAATCAGTGCTGCGTGCCACCGGCGGTGTCCTCATCTGCGGCGGGTCCCTGGGCCAGCATCGCTTCCCAGAGTTGCGGGAAATCGGGCATGGTCTTGGCCGTGGTTGCGATGTCCTCGACTTCCACGCCGGCTACGGCAAGGCCGAGGATGGCGCCGGCGGTTGCCATGCGGTGGTCGGCGTAGCTGTGCACCACACCGCCGTGCAGCGCGGCCGGGCGGATGATGAGGCCGTCGGGGGTTTCTTCGGCGTCGCCGCCGAGGCGGTTGATTTCGGCGACGAGGGCGGCGAGCCGGTCCGTTTCATGGCCGCGGAGGTGGGCGATGCCGCCCAGCCGTGAGGGGCCGGTGGCGAGGGCGCACAGCGCGGCTACGGTGGGGGCGAGTTCGCTGGTCTCGTCGAAGTCGCCGCCCTTGATCTCCGGCCCTCCGCTGACGGTCAGGGTGCCGCCGTCAACCGTCACCGTGGCGCCCATAGCGGTCAGGATTCCGCGCCAGAGATCACCCACCTGGGTGGTTTCCGCGGGCCAGTTCGGGATCCGCACGGTGCCGCCGGTGGCCAGGGCCGCCGCGAGGAAGGGTCCGGCGTTCGAGAGGTCCTGCTCGATCCGGACGTCGAAGGCGCGGATCGGGCCGGGGGAGACAACCCAGTGGTTCGGCACCGAGTCGTCGACCGCCACGCCCACGCCGCGCAGCACGGCCACGGTCATGTTGATGTGGTCCAGGCTCGGCACGGGCTTGCCGACGTGTTCGAGGTGGAGTCCCTCGGTGAAGCGCGCCCCGGCCAGCAGCAGGGCGGAGACGAACTGGGACGAAGCGCTGGCATCAATGACCAGGTGGCCGCCGCGCACCTCGCCCGAGCCGTGCACCGTGAACGGCAACGACGACGCCGGACCGCCGTCGGGCGCGGTCACCGCCACACCCAGGCCGGCGAGAGCCTCGATAATGGTGCCCATGGGGCGTTTGCGGGCGTGGGGGTCGCCGTCGAAACGGGACTCACCGCGGCGCAGCGCGGCCACCGGCGGCACAAAGCGCATGACCGTGCCGGCCAGGCCGCAGTCGATCGCCGTGTCCGCCGCCGCGGCATCCATGCTGATCGGGACGATTTCCAGGTCGGGGCCGAAGGCGCCGTCGCCGGGCACTTCCGTGACGGTGGCCCCCAACTGCCGCAGGGCCTCAATCATCAGCGCGGAATCCCGGGAGTGCAGGGGAGCCCGCAGCCGGGAAGGTCCGTCCGCGAGGGCGGCGAGCACGAGGTACCGGTTGGTCAGGGACTTGGATCCGGGAACGGTGACAGTGGCATCGACCGGCCGTGCGGCGAAGGGGGCGGGCCAGTGCGTACCGGCGTCGGCTGCATGGGGACCGGCTGCATGGGCGCCGGCAGGGTGGGACGGGGCAGCTGCAGAGGGGGTGGTGCCAGTCATTACCGTCTTAGGCCCCGGCAGAGTGGTCTACGGCCTTGCGGACGACTTTGTCGGCCTTCTTCAGCTGCTTGTTGGTGGTCTTGCGGGCATCGGCGGCGAGGTGTCCGGCGCTCTTCTTGGCATCGGCGGCCAGGTGCCCGGCGCGCCAGGCCAGGCTGGGCTTGCCGGCGGTATCGACCGCGGCGAGGAGCACGCCGCCGGTGAGGGAGACGTTTTTCAGGAGCTGTTTGCGGCGGGCGTCGCGGGCTTCCTTCGAGGAGATGTCCGCGCTGCGCCATTCGACGTAGCCGTTCAGGAGCGAAATGACGGCGAGCAGGGTGGCCGCCAGCCGGGCGGACTTGCCGAGGGCGAAGCAGACGCCGGCACCGATCTGGATGCCGCCGATCACGCGTGCCACGACTTTCTCATTTGGCTGGAACGGCAAGGCGTCGGCCGCACGCCGCAACAGGGGGGACAGCTGGGCCGCAGTGTCATCCGCGTTCTTGAGCTTGTCCATGCCGGCGAGGACGAAACTGGAGGCGAGCATGGGCCGGGCGAGAAAGCGGACAAACGACATGAATTTCCTCCTGGATGGACGAACAGCGGCTTCACTGCGGGAGAACCGGTTCTAGTCTTGCACTTTTGCGGAATATTTGCCCGCAGGACGTGGTTGTGAAAGGCAGATCCCAGCAGGCTAACGAAGGCGGAGATTTGACTCTGGTCAAAGACAGGGCGGAACCGGAAGCCGGTTCCGGGCAATCATGGACCCTCGCGCTTCCRTCGGTTCCGGGTGCCCGGCGGAAGGTGACAGTAGACTTGAACGCAATGAGCACCATGGACCCGGCCGTTGCGGCCATGCACGAGGTTGCCGGAAACGACGCCACGCCCACCAAGACACCTGATGCCGGCACGCCCGCCGCTTTGGAGACCGAGGTGGACGGGAAGCCCCTTGATGTCTCCACCGAGTCCGCGGAAGAGCGCCGGGTGCGCTTTGAGCGTGACGCCATGCAGTACGTGGACCAGCTGTATTCGGCGGCCATGAGGATGGCCCGGAACCCCTCCGACGCCGAGGACCTGGTCCAGGAGGCGTATACGAAGGCGTTTTCCGCGTTCCACCAGTACAAGCCCGGAACCAATCTGAAGGCCTGGCTGTACCGCATCCTCACCAACACGTACATCAACCTGTACCGGAAGCGTCAGCGCGAGCCGCTGCAGTCGAATTCGGACACCATCGAGGACTGGCAGCTGGCCCGCGCCGAGTCGCATACGTCCTCGGGACTGCGTTCGGCGGAGGCTGAGGCCCTGGACCACCTGCCCGACTCGGATGTGAAGCGCGCCCTCCAGTCGATTCCGGAGGAATTCCGGCTGGCCGTGTACTTCGCCGACGTCGAGGGTTTCGCGTACAAGGAAATTTCGGACATCATGAACACCCCCATCGGGACCGTCATGTCGCGGCTGCACCGCGGCCGGAAGATGCTGCGGGACATGCTGGCGGACTATGCCGCCGAACGAGGATTCAGGGCCGCCACCGAGTCAAGCGCCGCGGCCGACAGCAACAAACAGGAGAACAGGAAATGAGCGACTGCCAGGGACTGGGCGATTGCGATGACGCCCGGATGCAACGTATCTATGAATATCTGGATGGTGCGCTCACGCGTGCAGACATCGCAGAGATCAAGGACCACCTGGACAGTTGCCCGGAGTGCCTGGAGCAGTACGACCTCGAATGTGTCATCCGCGTGATGGTCAAGCGTTCGTGCACGGAAGCAGCTCCGGAAAACCTCAAGAACTCCATCCTGGACCGGATTCACTCGATCCGGACAGTGGAAGCGTGAGCCGGACCAGGGAAGCCTGAGCCGACATAAACGAATGACCCCGGAATCCGTGAGGATTCCGGGGTCATTCGTTTAAAGCTGTCATTCCAAGCTTTGCTTAGGCGTTGGGGCGCTTACCGTGGTTCGCGCCGCCACGCTTACGGTCACGACGTTTACGTGCACGTTTGCTCATAGCTGGCCTCCTTAATCTTGGTACTCAAAAGAGCTGCCCTCAAGTCTCCCACATCGCGGCACCCGCCGCGAACCGGAGGCCCGTGCTACGGGCCGCGGCCGGTCCGGCCCGGCCTCAGCCCTCCAACGAATTTCGGATCGAGATCCGGGCCTGGTCCAGCACGGTCCTGACCGTTTCGAGCGTGACGGCGGTAACCGGACGGCTCCCGGCATGACGGCGCAGTTCCACCCGCATGTCGTCCCGGAACGCCTGCACCAGCATTTCCGCCTCCTTCAGCCGCCGTTCGCCCTCCGGGGAGTACCGCGGGCTTCCCGCGCCGCCGGCAGTGCCCGTCCCGCCGGCAGAACCGGCGGCGCGGGCCGAGGTCCGGGCCGCCTCCGCCGTGGCCGCAAGGTCGGCCCGGAGGCCGCGCATGTTGACGCGGATGTCCTGGCGCAGGTTGTCGGCAAGCCGGCGGACCGACGCCGAGATGTCGTTCTCGACGCCGGCGAGTTCGTCCCGCCGGCGGTTCAGTTCCGTGAGGCCGGCCGGAGTGATGCTGTAGTTGGTGCGGCGGCCTTCCGTGCGGGTGGCGACGAGCCCTTCCTCTTCGAGCTTGCCCAGGCGCGGGTAGATGGTTCCGGCACTGGGGGAGTACGTGCCGCCGAAACGCTCGCTGAGCGCCTTGATCAGCTCGTAGCCGTGCTTGGGGCCCGATTCGAGCAGGGCGAGCAGGTACAGCCGCAGCGCCCCGTGGGCGAAGACGGGAGGCATCAGAGGGCCGTTTCGGTGTCCGGGCTGGGCTGGCCGTGGAAGAGCGACGTTTTTCCGGAGACCGAGTTGGTCCGGACCAGCATCAGCTTGGCGTCCGGTCCCGCAATGGTCTGCACCGTGCCGCCGGGCTGGACGTACCTCGTGTCATCGATGACCACCGCGCCGCTGGCGGACTTGGCCACGATGTCCACCCCGACGTCGTGCGGCAGCCGGATGGTGACGTCGCCGGAGACCGAATTGGCGCCAAAGTCATGGGTGAAGCCGTGCAGGTCGAAGTTCAGGTCGCCGCTGACGGTGTTCGCCCGGATGTTGCTGAATTCGCCCGAGGCCGTCACTTCACCGGAGACGCTCTTGGCGGTCAGGACGCCGCGGTGGTTGCGGGCAATCACCTCGCCGCTGACAGTGTTGACGGACAGGTTGCCGGCGGTGCCGTCGGCCAGCACGGATCCCGAGACGGTGTTGAGCCGGGTGTGGCCGCTGAGCCCGGAAACCATGCCGTCGCCACTCACCGTCCCGGCCTCGACCTCGACGCCGGCCGGCAGGGCGATGCTGATGACCACCGAGTTGCTGCTGCCGTTGTTGACGGTGCTCATCAGGTTCTTGAACCAGCCCTGCGGGCCGTGCAGCTGGTGGCGGACTTCCAGGCGGCCGTTGACGATCGAAACCGACAGGGGATCGCCTTCGATTTCGGAGACCTCGATCCTGGCAACGTCCTCGTCATGGGTGACGACGTCGAAGCGGCCGCGGACAATCCCGAGTTTGAGGGAGTGGACGCCGTCGACGTCGATGGTCTGCGGGCCGGTCACGGTCCACGTGTTCTCTGACATGGTTCCTCCGGAAAGGCGAAAGGGGCTGGGCAACTAACGATATATCGCGACTATGAAGTCACGATATATCGCGCTTGCCGGCAGGTCAAGATATATCGCGAAATCCCCTGGAGGGTGGGACCCGGCGCGACCGGTTGCCTGCTTACCCGCCTATTCCGGAGTGTCCAGGCCCAGCCACTGGAACCAGCCGCGGTGCAGCACGAGCCAGGCCATGAGGCCATAGCCGGCCTGGCCGGGCGTGCCGCCGTTGGCCGCGAGGTCCTGGCGCCACTGCTCGTGGTTCAGCAGCGGCGAGAACGTGTCGACATAGAGGTGCTTCCGGCGCGTCGTGACGTCGGCGAAGGCGGTGTTGAGCTCGCCGAGCCTGCGGTTCTGTGCGGGGTCGAGCGTGGGCGGCGGGCCCACGACGAAGACCTCGATCTTGTTCTGGGAGGCGGAGTCCAGGATGTTGGCCAGGTTCAGGCGGCTTCGGGCAGTGGACAGGCCGAACTCAATGTCGCGTCCTGACAGGCCGATCACCAGGCGGTTTTCGTGGTGGTTGCCGAATCGTCGGCCCGACTCCTCGAGCCAGCGGGCTGCAAGGCCCTCGGTGCCCTCTTCGGGGCATGGCAGGGAGTAGCACTCCAGGGCCACGCTGTCCTGCGGCGTGCGGGCCAGGACCCGGCCCAGCCAGCCCAAGGCGCGCGGATCACCAAGCCCGGCCAACAGCTCGTCCCCAACGGCTGCGATCCGCAGCTTCCGATCTTCCACGACTACCTCTTCACTTCAACGCTGTCCATCAAGCTGACCACTAATAGTCCATTAAACAGAACCGCCCGGCCGGAGTGTTGTTGTTTCAGTCTCCGGCCGGGCAGTAATGCCGCTATTTACGAGCGAATGCCTGCTTGAGCAGGGAGTCCTGTTCTGCCGCGTGGCGCTTCATCGACCCTGCCGCGGTGGAGGCCGAGGCGGGGCGGGAGATGAGGCGGACCCGGCGGTCCAGGGCGTCCGGCAGGTTCAGGCCGATGAACGGCCACGGACCCTGGTTGGCCGGTTCATCCTGCGCCCAGACCACTTCGGCGTTCGGGTACTTGGCCAGCTCCGCGGCGATCTCGTCGGCCGGCAGCGGGTACAGCTGCTCGACGCGGACGATCGCCGTGGTCTTGTTCTCGGTCTTCTGCCGGGTGGACAGCAGATCGTAGTACAGGCGTCCGGAGACCAGCAGCACGCGTTCGACGGCGTCGGCCTGCAGCTGCGCGTGTTCCGGAATGACCGGGCGGAACGAGCCGGTGGTGAAGTCCTCCACGGAGGACGCGGCGGCCTTGAGGCGGAGCAGCTGCTTGGGCGTGAAGATGATGAGCGGCTTGCGCGGCCTGCTGTACGCCTGGCGGCGCAGCAGGTGGAAGTGCGAGGCCGACGTCGTGGGGTTGGCCACGATCATGTTCTCTTCGGCGCACATCTGCAGGAAGCGCTCGATGCGGGCGGAGGAGTGGTCCGGGCCCTGGCCCTCGTAGCCGTGCGGCAGCATGAGAACCAGCGAGGACCGCTGGCCCCATTTCTGCTCGGCCGAGGAGATGAACTCATCGATGATGGTCTGCGCGCCGTTGACGAAGTCACCGAACTGCGCTTCCCAGAGCACCAACGCATCCGGGCGTTCCACCGAGTATCCGTATTCGAAGCCCATGGCGGCGTATTCGGAGAGCAGCGAATCGTAGATCCACAGCTTCGCCTGGTCATCCGAGAGGTGGGACAGCGGAAGCCACTCGTCGCCGTTGGCGCGGTCGTGGAAGACGGCGTGGCGCTGCACGAAGGTGCCGCGGCGCGAGTCTTGGCCTGCGAGCCGGACGGGGACGCCTTCCATGATGAGCGAACCGAACGCGGCCAGTTCACCGAAGCCCCAGTCGATGCCGCCTTCGCGGGACATCGCCTCACGCTTCTCCAGCAGCTGCTTGAGCTTGGCGTGGACGGTGAAGCCGTCCGGGATATCGGTGTGGGCCTTGCCGATGCGGGCCAGGGTCTCCGCGGAGATCGCGGTGGATACCGGCGCGCTGACGCCGGAATCGGACTGCTGGGCCATCGGGCGTTCCAGGTCCGACACCGCGGCCGAATCGGCCGTGATGATCGGGATCGGGGACGTCTGGGCCGCGTGGGTTTCCGCGAAGACGCGTTCCAGGCGTTCCTGGTAGTCCCGCAGCAGCTGCTCGGCTTCTTCCTCGGTGATGTCACCGCGGCCGATCAGTGATTCGGTGTACAGCTTGCGGACCGAGCGCTTGGCCTCGATCAGGTTGTACATCAGCGGCTGGGTCATCGAGGGGTCATCGCCCTCGTTGTGGCCGCGGCGGCGGTAGCAGACCATGTCGATGACAACGTCCTTGTGGAACCGCTGACGGAACTCGTAGGCAAGCTGCCCGATGCGGACCACGGCCTCCGGGTCGTCGCCGTTCACGTGGAACACCGGTGCCTGGATCATCTTGGCGACGTCAGTGGAGTACGTGGAGGAACGCGAGGACGACGGTGCAGTGGTGAAGCCGACCTGGTTGTTGACCACGATGTGGATGGTGCCGCCGGTGCGGTACCCGCGCAGCTGGGAGAGGTTGAGCGTTTCCGCGACCACGCCCTGGCCCGCGAAGGCGGCGTCGCCGTGCACCATGATCGGCAGCACGGGGAACGCCTCGCCCTGGTCCAGGCGGTCCTGCTTGGCACGGACGATTCCTTCGAGGACGGAATCGACGGCCTCAAGGTGGGACGGGTTCGCGGCGAGGTAGACCTTGGTCTCCTTGCCGTTGTCCGAGGTGAAGGTGCCCTCGGTGCCCAGGTGGTACTTGACGTCACCGGAGCCCTGCACGGAGCGCGGGTCCTGGGTGCCTTCGAATTCGCGGAAGACCTGCGCGTAGGTCTTGCCCGCGATGTTGGTCAGCACGTTGAGCCGGCCGCGGTGGGCCATGCCGATCGCCACTTCGTCGAGTTCGTCGTCGGCGGCGTCGGAGATGATCGCGTCCAGCAGCGGGATCAGGGACTCGCCGCCCTCGAGTGAGAAGCGCTTCTGGCCGACGAACTTCGTCTGCAGGAAGGTCTCGAAGGCCTCGGCGGCGTTGAGCTTGGAGACGATGCGCAGCTGCTCGTCGCGGCTCGGCTTCGAGTACGGGTGCTCCAGCTGGTCCTGGAACCACTTGCGCTCGGCCGGGTCCTGGATGTGCATGTATTCGATGCCGGCGGTGCGGCAGTAGGCATCACGGAGGACGCCGAGGATGTCGCGGAACTTGAGCATCGGCCTGCCGCCGAAGCCGCCGGTGGGCCACTCGCGGTCCAGGTCCCACAGGGTCAGGCCGTAGGTCAGGACATCGAGGTCCGGGTGCTTGCGCTGGACGTACTCGAGCGGATCGGTGTCCGCCATGAGGTGGCCGCGCACGCGGTAGGCGTGGATCAGCTGCTGGATCCGGGCGACCTTGTTGATCTCGTCGGCCGGGTCCACCTGCAGGTCGGGGCTCCAGCGCACGGGCTCGTAGGGGATGCGCAGGGACTCGAAGATCTCGTCGTAGAAGTTCTGTGCGCCCAGCAGCAGCTGGTGCACGAGCTTGAGGAACTCGCCGCTGCCGGCACCCTGGATGACGCGGTGGTCATAGGTGGACGTCAGCGTGAGGACCTTGCTGATCGCGTTCTGCGCGATGATCTTCTCGCTGGCACCCTGGAACTCGGCCGGGTAGTCCAGTGCGCCGACGCCGATGATGGCGGCCTGGCCCTTGGACAGGCGCGGGACCGAGTGGACGGTGCCGATGCCGCCGGGGTTGGTCAGGGACACGGTGGTGCCGGAGTGGTCGTCCGCGGTCAGCTTGCCGTTGCGGGCACGCTTGATCAGGTCCTCGTAGGTGTGCCAGAACTCGGAGAAGTTGAGGGTCTCCGCCTTCTTGATGTTCGGGACCATGAGCAGGCGGGTGCCGTCGGGCTTGGGCATGTCGATCGCGATGCCGAAGTTCACGTGCGCCGGCTGGACAGCCACCGGCTTGCCGTCGATCTCGTCGTAGTAGACGTTCATCGACGGGAACTGGGACAGGGCGCGGATGACGGCGTAGCCGATCAGGTGCGTGAAGGAGACCTTGCCGCCGCGGGCGCGGGCCAGGTTGGAGTTAATGACCACGCGGTTGTCGATCAGGAGCTTCGCCGGGATGGCGCGCACGCTCGTGGCGGTCGGCACTTCCAGGCTGGTGACCATGTTCGAGGCGATCGCCTTGGCCGGGCCGCGCAGGACCGAGACGACGTCTTCTTCGGGAGCCGTCGGGGCCTTGAGGTTCTTGGGCAGCTGCGCCGGGATCGGCGCGGTGCCGGGGCCGGCGTCGGAAGTCTTGGAGCCGTCCCGGGCGACGGTGGCCGGGGCTTTCTTGGCGGCGGGCGCAGCCGGGGCGGCGGGGGCTGCGGGCGCAGCCGTGGCGGCGGGGGCGGCGGGCGCAGGTGCAGCCGGAGCGGCGGCGGGCGCTACAACGGGAAGTTCACGGGTGGCAGGATGCACAGCTGTCGCGGTGCCGGACGTTCCGTTGGCGGGAGAGGCGTCACTAGCTTCAAAGGATTCGAACAGGGGCCACCACTTGGAGTCGACCGTGTTCTTGTCCTGCTGGTAACGCTCATACAGTTCGTCAACGAGCCACTCGTTTCCGCCAAATTCCTCTGGTAGACGGTGGCTAGGCTGCTCTGGCACTTGAAATACGCCTCTTCCGTGAGTTTGATTCCCTCTGGCTTCCACGGTGCCTCGGCACAACGATTGAGCCAGTCTCTGCGTCCAGTGAACCCAGACCCATGCCAGTCTAGTGAGGATTCTTGCCAAACCGCCAATAAGCGTGACCCAAATCATGATCCGCCCCGGCAGCCGCCGAATTGCGGTGAAGAAGAGTTGCAGAATCGGCCCCGGATGCGGCCCTCATGCGGTGCCCTGCGCGAGGCCGGACGCGGTGCTGGCCCCGGCGCCGGAGGCGGTGCCGGCCCCGCCGGAAACCCACCTAGAATGCAGTGAGAACCCGTTTGTCGCCGACGGTGCCAGCTGCGGGTGCCAGCAAAGGAGCAGCAGTGCGTTTCCTGAATGAGCCCACCGCCGATCTGACCTACTCGGACCTCTTCCTGGTCCCGTCCCGGTCCGATGTCACCTCCCGCCTGGACGTCGACCTCGCGGCCGACGACAGGACCGGCTCCGCGATCCCGCTGGTGGCGGCGAACATGACGGCGGTCACGGGGAAGCGGATGGCCGAGACCATGGCCCGCCGCGGCGGCCTTGGCGTCCTGCCGCAGGACGTCCCGCTCGACGTCATCCGTGACGTCACGGCCTGGATCAAGGGACGCCACCCGGTCCTGGAAACCCCCGTCACGCTCGCGCCCACGGACACCGTCATTGATGCCCTCCACCTGATGGGCAAGCGGCCGCACGGGGCCGTTGTGGTGGTGGACGACTCCGGCGCGGTCACCGGTGTTGTCCGGGCCACCGACTGCGAGGGCCAGGACCGTTTCGCGTCCCTGGCCTCCGTCATCCGCCACCAGCCGCTGGTGCTCGACGCCGGACCGCTCGCCGGCGGATTGTTTGGGGGCGGGTCGGCGGCCGATGCTGCGCAGGCCCTCCGCGGCGCCTTTGAGGCGATGGACGCCGCCGGAACCGACTACGCACCGGTGCAGCAGGACGGGGTCCTGGCCGGCGTGCTCACCCGTAAGGGCGCCCTGCGCGCCACGCTCTACCGGCCGTCCCTGGACGACGAGGGCAGGCTGAAGGTCGCCGCCGCCGTCGGAATCAACGGGGACGTGGCCGGGCGGGCCGCCGAATTGCTGGCGGCCGGCGTCAACGTGCTGGTCCTCGACACCGCGCACGGGCACCAGCAGAAAATGTTCGACGCCCTCGCCGCCGTGAAGGGTCTCAACCCCGGCGTGCCGGTAGTCGCCGGCAACGTCGTCACCGGCGAGGCAACGCGTGAGCTCATCGAGGCCGGGGCGGACATCGTCAAGGTCGGCGTGGGTCCGGGCGCCATGTGCACCACGCGCATGATGACGGCCGTGGGCCGCCCGCAGTTCAGCGCCGTCCTGGAATGTTCCGCCGCGGCCCGGGAAGCGGGCGGCCGGGTGTGGGCCGACGGCGGGGTCCGCTACCCGCGCGACGTCGCGCTGGCCCTGGCCGCCGGGGCCAGCCAGGTCATGATCGGCTCCTGGTTCGCCGGTACGCACGAGAGCCCCGGGGACCTGCAGCTCGACGCCTCGGGCCGGCAGTACAAGGAGAGCTTCGGCATGGCGTCCGCCCGGGCGGTGCAGAACCGCAACCAACGCGAGGGCGCCTTCGAAAAGGACCGCAAGGCCCTCTTCGAGGAAGGCATCTCCACCTCCCGCATGTACGTCGACGCGGCCCGGCCCGGCGTCGAGGACCTGCTGGACATGATCACCGCGGGCTTGCGCAGTTCCATGAGCTACGCCGGCGCTGCCGATCTCGCCGCTTTCCGGGAACGCGCCGTGGCAGGCATCCAGTCCGCGGCCGGGTACGAGGAGGGCCGGCCCGTCCCGCAGAGCTGGTGAATCCGGCGCGGCCGGGGACGCGGGCGGTCGGGGGCTGGCGGCGGTTGCTCCTGTAGACTGAACTTCTTATGGACAGTAAATCTAGGTGCCGGCCTGGGGGCTGTCAGCGGAGTACGGAAACCGTGCCCGCCCAGTCCACCCGCAGAGCCGGCAAACCCCGTTCACGTGCCCATCATTCTCCGGCCGCACGCCATTCCGGAGCTTTCCAGGAAACAGGGTCGGCCGCCGCCGACCATCCTCCGCCAGACCGGGCCTTCCCGCATTTGCGTCCCCTGACGCGTCACGTGCCATGCGCTGCTGCGGAAGCAGGCCGCTGACATGGAATGGCTACTCCTCGCAGCAGGCCTCCTGCTCATCCTCGGCACCGGCTTCTTTGTCGCCGTGGAATTTTCCCTGGTCGCCCTGGACCAGGCCACTGTGCAGCGCGCCGTTGACACCGGCGACACCGCCGCCGAGCCGTTGCTCAGATGTCTCAAGTCACTCTCCACCCAGCTTTCCAGCTGCCAGCTGGGCATCACCATGACCACGCTGCTGACCGGCTATGTCATGGAACCGTCCGTGGGCAAGCTGCTCGAAGGCCCCCTCACCGCGCTCGGTGTCCCGCCGGCGGCGGCTGCCTCGCTGTCCCTGGTCCTGGCAATGGCGGTGGCCACCCTGCTCTCCATGGTGATCGGCGAACTGGTGCCCAAGAACATGGCCATCGCGCTGTCCTTCCCGATCGGCAAGGCCGTCGCCCGGCCCCAGCTGGTGTTCACCGCTATCTTCAAGCCCGCCATCGTGGTGCTCAACGGCTTCTCCAACAAGGTCCTCAACGTCTTCGGCCTGGAGGCCAAGGAGGAAATCTCCGGCGCCCGCACCCCGGCCGAGCTGGCCTCGCTGGTGCGCCGCTCCGCGGCCATGGGCACCCTCGACGCCGGAACGGCCAACTTCATCGCCCGAACCCTGAAGTTCTCCGGGCGGACCGCCGCGGACGTCATGACCCCCCGCATCCGCGTGGAGACCATCGACGCCGACCAGCCCGTCTCGGATATCGTCGAGGCCGCCAAGCGCACCGGATATTCCCGGTTCCCCGTGATCGGCGAGTCCTCCGATGACATCCGCGGCGTGGTCCACATCAAGAAGGCCATTGCCGTGCCCGCGGACCGCCGCGCCAAGCTGCAGGCGGGGGCCATCATGACCGACGTGCTCCGGGTCCCCGAAACCATCCACCTTGACGCCCTCCTCGCCGAACTGCGCGAGGGCAACCTGCAACTGGCCGTAGTCCTGGATGAATACGGTGGAACCGCTGGCATCACCACGCTGGAGGACCTCGTGGAGGAAATCGTCGGGGAAGTGGCCGATGAGCATGACAAGGTCCGGCCCGGCCTGCTCCAAAGCGCCTCCGGGGACTGGTACTTCCCGGGCCTGCTCCGGCCCGATGAACTCTCCGAACAGATCCCGGGCCTGACCGTGCCCGACGAGGCTGCCTACGAAACGGTGGGAGGCTACGTCATGAGCCAGCTCGGCCGCATCGCGGCAGTCGGCGACACGGTCGACGTCGTCGGCGGGACACTCAGCGTGACACGCATGGACGGCCGCCGGATCGACCGGATCTGTTTCCGGCCCATCCGCGTGTCCGGCGACGGCCAGCCCGCCAGCCAGGCAGGTGCCGCATGAGCGACTGGGCAGGAATCCTCTGGCTTGCGTTCCTCCTGGTGGGCAACGCCTTCTTCGTGGCCGCCGAATTCGCCGTCATGTCGGCCCGCCGCAGCCAGATCGAGCCGCTGGCCGAGGCAGGTTCCAAGCGCGCCCAGACCACACTGCGGGCGATGGAAAACGTTTCCCTCATGCTCGCCTGCGCCCAGCTCGGCATCACCGTCTGCTCGCTGCTGATCCTGCAGGTGGCCGAGCCCGCGATCCACCACCTCCTGGCCGTGCCGCTGGAAGCGGTGGGCGTCCCCGAGGAGGTCGCGAACATTGTGGCCTTCGCCGTCGCCCTGCTGTTGGTGACGTTCCTGCACGTCACGTTCGGGGAAATGGTGCCCAAGAACATCTCCGTGTCCGTCGCGGACAAGGCGGCGCTGCTGCTGGCGCCGCCGCTGATGTTCATCGGGCGGCTCGTCAAGCCCGTCATTGCGGCGCTTAACTGGTCCGCGAACCACATCCTGAAGCTGATGCGGATTGAGCCGAAGGACGAGGTGACCTCCACCTTCACCCTTGAAGAAGTGCAGTCGATCGTGCAGGAATCCACCCGCCACGGACTCGTGGACGACGACGCCGGACTCATCACCGGAGCGCTCGAGTTCTCCGAACACACCGCGTCCCGTGTGATGGTTCCGCTGGGCAAGCTCGTCATGCTCAAGGCGGCCACCACTCCGGTCGAATTCGAAAAGGCAGTGAGCCGGACCGGGTTCTCGCGCTTCCCGATGCTCGACGACGACGGCATGCTGGCCGGCTACCTCCACATCAAGGACGTGCTGTCCATCCCGGACGCCGGGTACCACCAGCCCATTGCGGAAAGCCGCATCCGGTCGCTGGCGAACCTCGCCATGGACGACGAAATCGAGCAGGCCATGTCCGTCATGCAGCGCACGGGTTCGCACCTGGCCCGCGTGATCGGACCCGACGGGCTGACCCAGGGCGTGTTGTTCCTCGAAGACGTGATCGAGCAGCTCGTCGGCGAAATCCGGGACGCGACGCAGGCCACCGGCTACCGCAGGCTGGGCCAGGACCAGTAAGGGACAGCCCAATAACGGGCAGCCCAGTAAGTGGCAGCCCAGCAGCGGATGGGGCAGCTGCGGCCGGGCATTGGCGGGGCACGCCGTGTATCCCTAAATAGGAATGATTCCTATTTAGGGATACACTCGGGCTGTTGCTATTGCTCCTGATTCTCAATAACAGATCCGAGGTTTTCCGTGCGTCGTCCCGCTGCCCGAGTCCTGCTGGCTGGTCTTGCCGGCCTGGGCCTCCTGCTCACCGCGTGCAGTCCGACGTCCGGCAGCCTGCGGGGGACCGCGGGGGACGGCATGGTCAACGTCGTCGCATCCACCAGCGTGTACGGCGACATCGTCTCCAGCATCGGCGGCGACAAGGTCCGGGTCAGCTCGATCATCAACCGCACCAGCCAGGACCCGCACTCGTACGAGGCGACCACGCAGGACAAGCTGGCCGTCTCCAAGGCCGAGCTGGTGGTGGAGAACGGCGGGGGATACGACGCCTTCATGGACACGCTGGCGACCGACACCGGACTGGACCGCGGCAGCGTCATCAGCGCCGTGGACGTTTCAGGCCTTGTCTCCGAAAGCGCTGCCAGCGAAAGCCCGGCAGCGGCGAGCCCCGACTCCGCCGGCCACACCCACGGGTCCACGGGGCTGAACGAACACGTCTGGTACAGCCTGCCTGCCATGTCCCGCCTCGCGGACGCCGTCGCCGAGAAGCTGGGCTCGCTGGAACCGGCCTCGGCGCAGACGTTCCGGAGCAACGCGGCGGCCTTCAAGGACTCGCTCGGAGGCCTGGAAGCGAAGCTCGCCGCCATCAAGTCCTCGGCGGGCCACGCGCCCGTGGCCGTCACCGAGCCCGTACCGCTTTACCTGCTCGAGGACGCCGGACTGGAGAACGAGACCCCGGCCGAGTACACGGCGGCGATCGAGGAGGACGCCGACGTCCCACCCGCAGTGCTCAAGACCACCGTCGATCTCGTGGCATCCCGGGGCGTAAGGCTGCTGGCCTACAATACTCAGACCGAGGGACCGCAGACGGCGGCGGTGAAAAAGGCCGCCGAGAACGCCGGCGTCCCGGTCGTGAACTTCAGCGAGACCCTCCCGGACGGCCAGTCCTATCTGCAATGGATGACCGGAAACGTGGAGAGCATCGGCAAGGCCCTAGGATGATCGCAACAGCGGGAGCAGCCATCTCCGCGGAAAATCGAGGAAACCCCTTTTGACACCGGTAGTGAGCCTGCGCGGCGCCTCCCTGGCGTTCGGCCAACGGACTCTCTGGGAGGGCCTGGACCTGGACATCAACCCGGGTGAATTCTTTGCCGTGCTCGGGCCCAACGGCAGCGGCAAGACCACCTTCCTGAAGGTCCTGCTGGGACTGCAGGAACTGAGCACGGGAACGGCCGTGCTCGACGGCCACCCCGTTGAGCGGGGAAGCCGCCGGATCGGCTACGTGCCCCAGCAGAAATCATTCGACCCCGATACGCCCCTGCGCGCCCGCGACCTCGTGGCCCTCGGCGTAGACGGCCACCGCTGGGGCATCCGCCTCGGCAGCGCCAAGGTGAACCGTAAAGTCGATGAACTCCTGGAGCTTGTGGGCGCCACCGATTACGCCAAGGTGCCGGTGGGGCAGCTTTCCGGCGGTGAGCAGCAGCGCCTCCGCGTGGCGCAAGCCCTCGCGACCGATCCCAAGGTGCTGCTGTGCGACGAGCCGCTGCTCTCCCTTGACCTTCAGCACCAGCAGGGCGTCAGCGCGCTGATCAACAGGCAATGCCGCGACGCGGACAGCGCCGTGGTGTTCGTGACCCACGAGATCAACCCGATCATGGACTACGTGGACCGGGTCCTGTACCTGGCCGGCGGAAAGTTCCGGGTGGGCACACCCGCGGAGGTCATGACCACCGAGGTGCTCTCCGATTTGTATGACAGCCGTGTTGAAGTCATCCAGGCCAACGGCCGGCTGATCGTCGTCGGGCTGCCGGATGCCGCGACGCACCACCATCTGGACGCGCACTCAGTCGCGGGCGAGGTGGGCTAAATGGATCTGGGCGACCTGCTGCACTCAATCTTCAACTTCGAAAACTACGGCGAGCTGCTGGTCCTGGTGCAGAACTCCATCTGGGCCGGCGCCGTCCTCGGGCTGCTCGGCGGAATCATGGGCACCTTCGTGATGAAACGCGACCTCGCCTTCGCCGTCCACGGAATCTCGGAACTCTCCTTTGCCGGCGCGGCGTTCGCACTGCTGATCGGCGCCGACATCATCCTCGGCTCGCTGGCGGGATCCGTGCTGGCAGCCCTGGTGCTCGGCGTGATGGGGGTCCGCGCACGGGACAAGAACTCGATCATCGGCGTCATCATGCCCTTCGGGCTTGGCCTGGGCATCCTCTTCCTGTCCCTGTACGAGGGCCGGGCGGCCAACAAGTTCGGCCTGCTCACCGGGCAGATCGTGTCGGTCGGGACCGTCCAGCTGCAGGTCCTGGCGGTCGCCGCCGTCGTGGTGATGCTGGCGTTGGCCGCCATCTGGCGGCCGTTGACCTTTGCCAGTGTCGACCCCGACGTCGCCACCGCCCGCGGCGTCCCGGTGCGGGCCCTGGCCCTTGGGTTCATGGTGCTGCTGGGCATCAGCGTGGCGCTGTCCATCCAGATTGTCGGCGCCCTGCTGGTGCTGGCCCTCCTGATCACGCCCGCGGCGGCGGCGATGCGCGTCACGTCCTCGCCCCGGCTGGTGGTCACGCTGAGCATCGTTTTCGCGATGACGGCGACCGTCGGAGGCATCCTGCTGGCCCTCGGCGGCCGGCTGCCGATCAGCCCCTATGTGACCACGCTGTCGTTCCTGATCTACGTGGCCTGCCGGATGATCGGCAGTGCCCGGGCCAGGCGGGGGCTCAACGGGCGGGTGGTGCGGAGCGCGGGAGCTGTGGCTTAAACGCTCTCACGCCTTTGCGGCGGAATTTCCCCAGGTTAGCCGCCGGCAGCCGGCGGGTCCCTGCGCCCCGCCGGTGATTTCCGGGGTCACGAGGTCAAAGGTGGGGAATTTCAGCAGCTCCGGCTACTGGCCGGGCTGACTGGCTGTGCATTCGGGGCACAGTCCGAAGATTTCCACGGTGTGCTCCACTGCGGTGAAGCCGTGCTCATTCGCGATCCGCGCGGCCCAGGCCTCGACCGCCGGTGCTTCCACTTCCACGGCCTTGCCGCAGTTCCGGCACAGCAGGTGATGGTGGTGCCCGGTGACGGCGCACCGCCGGTACACCGCCTCGCCGTCGGCGTTGCGCAGGACATCCACCAGCCCGTCGTCGGCGAGGGACTGCAGGATCCGGTAGGAGGTCGCGAGGGACACCGCGGTGCCGCGCTCCTGGAGGATGCGGTGCAGTTCCTGGGTGCTGACGAAGTCCGCCAGGTCGTCCAAGGCGGCACTGACGGCGAGGCGTTGCTTGGTGACGCGCTGTTCCTTGCCCTGCACGGGTGCCGAGGCCGGAGTCCGGCTGCTGCCGGTGGTAGCGCCTTGGGACATCGTGGAACTCGCTTCGTCATAAGAATTTGCGGGTGGGACTCGCTAAGGGTGGCAATGTCCAAGATTACCAGCGCCCAAGATTGCCAGCACCGCTCCGTGGACACTGTGACGGCTGGTGCCTAGGCTGGCCGGATGAAGCTGACGAAATTTACTCACGCCTGTGTCCGCCTCGAACAGGACGGCCGAGTGCTGGTGTTTGACCCGGGCACCTTTTCGGAGACGGACCAGGCCTTGGCCGGAGCACATGCTGTGCTCATTACCCACGAGCACGCGGACCATGTGGACGTCGACGCCGTCGCCGCGGCGTTGCAGTCGAACACCACCCTTGAGCTTTTCGCCCCGGAGACCGTGGCCGCGACGCTCCGCGGCAAGGCGCCCGACGCCGCGAGCCGCATCCATGCGGCGGGCGCGGGCGAGGAATTTGAAACGTCGGGCTTCGCCATCAGGACCTTTGGCGGCCAGCACGCCCTCATCCATCCGCAGATCCCCGTGGTGGCCAACGTCGGCTACCTCGTCGACGGCAATGTCTACCATCCGGGGGACTCCTTCGCGATCCCCGACGGCGTCGACGTCAAGACGCTGCTGGTACCCATCCACGCTCCGTGGAACAAGGTGGGCGAAGTGGTGGATTTTGTCATCGGTGTCCGCGCACCGCAGGCCTTCCCGATCCACGACGCGCTGCTGAACGAGCTGGGCCGCGGCCTGGTGGAGGGGCACGTGACCCGGATCGGCGCCAAGTACGGCACCGAGTACCGGCACCTCTCAAGCGGCGATACAGCGGAGGTTTAGCCGCCGCGGGCGCCTTGGCGGGCTTAGGCCGGCGTACTGGCGGGCGTGCTGGCCGGCTGGCTTAGGCCGGCCAGGCGCCGGTCCGGAAGAACTCGCGCAGCACGGCCTCATGGGGTTCGGGATCCAGGCCGTGGGCCTCCAGCCACTCCGGGTTGTAGTAATTCCCGGCATAGCGGTCCCCGGCGTCGCACATCAGGGTCACAACACTGCCCCGGCGGCCCTCCGCGATCATCCCGGCGATAAGCTGCCACGCGCCCCAGAGGTTGGTCCCGGTGGACGGACCCGCGTGCAGACCGGCGTGGTCCCTCAGATGCCGCATGGCCGCCACCGAGGCGGCGTCGGGAACCTGGATCATGTGGTCGATCACGGCGGGCACAAAACTCGGCTCCATCCGCGGCCGGCCGATGCCCTCGATGCGGGAGGGCAATCCCGCCGCGGGTACGGCAGCTGTCCCGCCGTCGGGCCGGCTGTTCCGCCAGCCCGGATAGAACGCGGAATTTTCCGGGTCGACGACGGCGAGGCCCGTCTCGTAGCGGTGGTAGCGCAGGTACCGGCCAATCGTGGCGCTGGTCCCGCCGGTGCCGGCCCCGACCACCACCCAGCGGGGGACCGGGTGCTCCTCCAGCGCCAGCTGGCCGAAGATCGATTCGGCGATGTTGTTGTTCCCGCGCCAGTCCGTGGCCCGTTCGGCATACGTGAATTGGTCCATGTAGTGTCCGCCTGTGCTGCTGGCCAGATCCGCGGCGGCCTCGTAGACCTCGGAGGCGTGGTCCACCAGATGGCAGGAGCCGCCGAACTGTTCGATCAGGGCGATTTTCTCGCGGCTGGTGGTCCGGGTCATCACGGCGATGAAGGGCAGTCCCAGCAGCTGCGCAAAATAGGCTTCGGAGACGGCGGTGCTGCCGCTGGATGCCTCCACGATTGTGGTGCCTTCCCGGATCCAGCCGTTGACGAGGCCGAAGAGGAACAGGGACCGCGCCAGACGGTGCTTGAGGCTGCCGGTGCGGTGGGTGGACTCGTCTTTCAGGTAAAGCTGCACGCCCCAGTGCTCCGGGAGCGGCACCGAATACAGGTGGGTGTCGGCAGAGCGGTTGTTTTCGGCGTTGATCCGGCGGACGGCCTCGTCGGCCCAGGCCCGGTCCTGCAGGTGCGCGGTGTTCACCGCTACAGCCTACCGGGGGCGGTGGGACGCCAAAGATAGAGTGGGGAAATGGACACAATTCTCGATGCTGCCGCCCTCAAGGACCGGATGGACGACGCCGGCGCAGCCGGCCAGCGCACAGTACTCCTCGACGTTCGCTGGGCGCTGGGAGATCCCCACGGTCACGATCACTACCTGCGCGGACACATCCCCGGGGCCGTCTTCGTGGATCTCGCCACTGAACTTGCCGGACCGGCGGAACCGGCACGCGGCAGGCATCCGTTGCCGCCGTCGGAGCAGTTCCAGGAGTCTGCGCGCCGCTGGGGCATCAACGACGGCGATGCGGTCGTAGCGTACGACGACAGCGGCAACATGGCTGCGGCCCGGCTGTGGTGGATGCTGCGCAACGCCGGCTTTAGTTCTGTGTACCTGCTCGACGGCGGCCTGGCCGCGTGGCGGGCTGCCGGGTTCGAGCTGGTTGCCGGACCCGAACAGCCCGCACCCGGAAACGTCACCCTGTCCGACGGCGCCATGCCCGCGATCGACGCCGGACAAGCCGCCACTTGGGGCCGGCAGGGGCTGCTGTTGGACGCCCGGGCGGGGGAGCGGTACCGCGGTGAAATCGAGCCCGTGGATCCCCGCGCCGGCCATATTCCGGGGGCCGTCAGTGCCCCCACTACCGGGAACCTGCGCGCTGACGGGCGCTTCCTGGCCCCGGCGGAGCTGCGGGAGCGTTTCGAACGGCTCGGTTACCGGGACGGCGTCCCCACTGCCGTGTACTGCGGATCCGGAGTGACGGCGGCCCATGAAATCGCCGCCCTCGAGATTGCCGGCTTTTCCGCTGCCCTCTATCCGGGGTCCTTTTCGGAGTGGTGCCACGGTGCCGCGAACGATGTTGTCACCGGGCCGGAACCGTACGGTGAGGATGCGGCTTCACACTGAGGGCCAGCACGAGCACCGGACGGCCCGCGCAGGTTGCCCAGAGCGCCTCCAGTTCCTCCTGGGGCAGTCAATGATTCCTAGGCGGCTGCCCCTTTGGGCCTTTCGCGCCTGAGCGTTTTGGCTTGGTGCCGGAGCTGGCGCCGGTGGCGGGAGCCCGGCTGGGACCCCGGCTGGTCTCTGGCCGATGGCCGAAGCGGTGTCCCCGGCAGGGGCGGCGCGGTGGAACGGTACGTGTGGCCGGTGGGGGTGGTGAGTTCGATGGTGTGCCTCGCGCCGATGCTCGAGGCGGATCCGGGTGCGGCTTCAGGGCCGGGGCGTGCTTTCCAGCCGGGGGTTTCTTTGGTGTGGTTGCAGGCTTCGCAGCGGCCGGCGGCGTTGTCCGTGGTGGTCGGGCCGCCGGTGTGCCAGGGGACGATGTGGTCCAGGTGGCGGATGGGCGCGTCGCAGTAGGGGGTGCGGCAGGTGTCGTCGCGGGCCAGGATGAATCGGCGGTGCCCGGCGGGGAAGAGCCGGGCGCGGGAGTCCATGGCGATGAGCTCGCCGGTGCCGGGGTGGGTGTAGAGGCGGCGGAGCCAGAGGGTGAACGCGGGGTCATCGGCCCTCCCGGCGGTGCCGCCCGGTTGAGGGGGACCGCCGGACTGGCCGTCACCGTTTCTGTCCGTGTTTGGGGCCGCGGCGCCGGGTCCAGGGGGACCACTGTGTCCCGGGGAACCGCCGCCGTCACCGCTGTGGGCGCCGGCCGTGCCGTTGATGAGGCTGCGGGCCCAGCCGGCGGGGACGGTGCCGTAGCCGGGAAGCCGGGCCGGTTCGGCGCCGGCCTGGAAGAGGGCGCGGTCGGTGATGACGAGCTGGATTTCGACGCCGCTGATCCCGCCGGGAATGCCGGTGGTGCGTTCGACCAGGGCATCGGCCATCAGCTGCCCGCGGCCCCTCGGGTCCCCGGCGGCGCGGAGGGTGTCGGCGTGCCCGGTGAGGGCCTTGTAGGCGGCGACGCCCTGGGCGACGGGGAGCAGGGCGGTGAGGTGGCACATGGTGTCGGGGGCCGGGCGGAGGCTGACGTGCCGCTCGGTGGCGGCGTGCGCGGCTCGTTCGGTCACGGAGCGGGGGTCCAGCCGGTAGGCGGCGGCCCGGGCCGCGGCGACCAGGGACCGGTCACCGGCACCGGCGAACGTCCCGGTGTCGGGCGCGAGTTCCTCGTCGACGGCGGCCCGGTCGGCGGCGGTCAGGGAGGCGGTTTCGCGCACGAGCAGGGTGGCGCGCCATTCGTTCAGCTGCCCGGTTTCCAGGGCGGTGAGGGTGTGGGGCATTTCGGTCACGAGGGCTTTGGCCAGGCCCAGGAGCCGGCCGCCCTTGGCGGGTGATTCGCGGCGGGCGAGGGCGATCTGCGCGCCGACACCGGTCCCGAGTTCCTTGGCCGGAACCCCGGCGGCGGCTTGTTCGCGGCGTTGGAGCAGGTCGAACGCCACGGCGTGCCGGGCCTGTTCCGCGGACGCGGCGGACTTCCAGTCCTCCAGTTCCCGGATCCGGTCAATGATTCCGGCACTGCCGGTCGCTGAGCGGACGGCAGAACCTGGTCCCGCTGCGGCGGCGAAGGATCTGGCGCGACTTAGGCCGCCGTCGCCGTATCCTGCTTGAACCACTTCGGGCCCCTGATTGCCGTCCATGAATCCAGTGTTTCAGGGACCCCCGACAATAATGGCCGCAGGGGTCCGCCCCCGGGTGCCAACTGCCCGGCGGCGGCCAATTCGTTAGCGAATGATGGCGGCTGTCGGTGCGGAAGTCTTGGACGCATTGAGTATCCGGCCTTCCGGCCAGTTGCTCGGACGGCGTCCCTAGAGTGCCCCCCGGTTCGTTGACGCACGACCAGTTGGGCAACGTGCCCGACCTGAACGACGAGCCGTCGCCAGCGAGCCACCCCAAAGTGGAATACATCCCGGGACCGGGGGTAGCGTCAACGTATGACACCTGGACGTCCCGTACCCCCGCCCCTTGCCAAGCCGCTGCCGGATTTGGACACCACAGACACCAAATCCGCCACCGCGGACAGCGCCGCTCAGAAGGCCGGCCCCACTCTCGCTGCTGCGTACGGTGCCACCTCACCGGACAGCGGGCTTGTTCCCTTGACCGTGTCCCGACGGGCGCCGAAGGCGGACGACGTCGAGATCGCCGTCGAATTCTGCGGACTGTGCCACTCGGACGTGCACGCCACCCGGGGCGAATGGGGCGGCGACACCTACCCGTTGATCCCGGGCCACGAGATCGTCGGCCGGGTCACCCGGCTCGGTTCCGCCGTCGACGACTTCACGGTGGGTGAGCGCGTGGGCGTGGGCTGCATCGTGGACTCCTGCCGAGAGTGCGAGAGCTGCCTGGACGGCCTCGAGCAGTACTGCGAAAACGCCGCCGTGGGAACCTACGGGGCGAAGGATGCCCGCAACGACGGCGCCATCACCCAGGGCGGGTATGCCACGTCGATCGTGGTGGACCGGCACTATGTCCTGCGGGTGCCGGAAGCCCTGGACCCCGCCGCCGCGGCGCCCCTGCTGTGCGCCGGCATCACCACATATTCGCCCCTGAACCACTTCGAGGTCGAGGAAGGCGACGTCGTCGGCGTCGTCGGACTGGGCGGCCTCGGCCATATGGCCGTCAAGATCGCCAAGGCCATGGGCGCCGAGGTCAAGGTCTTCACGACGTCGGAGAACAAGTTCGACGCAGCGCGCGAGCTCGGCGCCGACGACGTCATCCTCTCCACCGACCCGGCCGCGATGGAAGCCGCGAACCGCAGTATCGACGTCATCATCGACACCGTCGCCGCACCGCACGACCTCAACCCCTACTTCCGCACCCTGGGCCTGGACGGCGTGCTGTTCCAGCTGGGCCTGCCCGCCGAAGCGATGCCGCCAGTCAACCCCGGGGTGCTGATCCGGCGCAGGATCGCCTATGCGGGTTCGCTCATCGGCGGCATCGCCGAGACGCAGGAGATGCTGGACTTCTGCGCCGAGCACGGCGTGGTGTCCGACGTTGAGGTGGTCGGCGCGGACCAGCTCAACGAAGCCTACGACCGCATGGTGGCAGGCGACGTCAAGTACCGTTTTGTCCTGGACGTCAGTACCCTGGGGTCCCCGGCAGAAAAGGCGGACGCATGAGCACTCTCTTCACCAAAATCATCAACGGCGAGATCCCGGGCCGCTTCGTCTGGCGCGAGGACGACGTCGTGGCGTTCCTGACCATGGGCCCGCTGGCCGACGGGCACACGCTCGTGGTGCCCACCGAGGAAGTGGACCGCTGGACGGATGCCTCGCCCGAGGTCCTCGGCCGGGTCATGGAGGTTGCCCGCAAGATCGGCGCCGTCCAGGTGGAGGTGTTCGACGCCGCCAGGGCCGGGCTGATCGTGGCCGGCTACGAAATCAACCACATGCACGTCCATGTGTGGCCATCGAACTCAATGGCGGACTTTGATTTCGGCTCCGTGGACCAGCACCCGGATCCGGCCACGCTGGACGCAAACGCGGAGAAGCTCCGCGAGGGCCTGCGCACGGCCGGCCACGCGGAGCACGTCCCGGCCGCCTAGGTCCCGCCCGGACATTCCCGGCCGCCAATGCTGGCGCCGGCGCAGCACTCTCAGGGGTCTACGCCGGCGCCAGCACTTTGTTAAGCGCGGCCCGGATACGCTTTTCGGACACCGAATAGGCGGTCCCGAGTTCGACGGCGAAGAGGCTCACTCGCAGTTCCTCGATCATCCAGCGCACGTGGGTTAACTCCGCGCCCGCCCGCCGCCCGGGCAGCAGCGCGGACACGGCGTCGTCGTAGTCGTCCTCCAGGGCCTGGACAGCGGCCATGTGTTGGGCGTCCCGCTGGACGTTGCCCGGCAGCTTCTCGAGGCGCTTTTCGATCGCCGCGAGGTAGCGGGGCAGCTGGCTGAGCTGGGCGTAGCCCGTGCGTGCCACGAAGCCCGGATACACCAGCTGCTCGAGCTGGCTCTTGACGTCGTTGAGCGCGCTGATCAGGGCCAGGCTCGTGGTGCCCTTGAGCTGCTTTTCGATCCGGCGGGTGCTGGCCAGGATGCCTTCGACGACGGCAGTGACGGTGAAGACGGTGTCGATCAGCTCCGCCCGGACGCTCTCGTAGAGCGCCTTGAACGAGGCCTCGTCCCACGGCAGCGGGGCCGGCGTGAGTTTGTCGATGGCGGCCAGGGCGCAGTCGGCGATCAGGGCGGCCACGGAACCGTGCGGGTTCTGGCTGAAGGTCAGTTTCTCGGTGTTGTTCAGGTGCTCCAGGACATAGCGGTCCGGCGGTGGCACTTTCAGGGCCAGGAGCCGGATGACCCCGCCGCGCATGGCTTCCTGCTGTTCCGACGGCGTCTGGAACAGCCGCAGCGCCACGGACGTTCCCTCGTCCACCAGAGCCGGATAGCCGGTGACGGTGTGCCCGCCAACGGTTCCCTGGACCTGGCGTTGGACGGTTCCAAAGGTCCAGTCCTTGAGCTCGGACATTTCGGTGAACCCGCCCGGCGCCGCGGCAGCGGCCAGGGCGGCCGACGGGGACGCGCCGGCCTGTGATGAACGCGCGCCATCCCTGCCGTTCGCGCCGGCTTTCGCCTTTGCCGCGGCATTTCCCTTGGATTGGGGTGCCGTGGTGCCCGGGGTGGCACCGAGGGATTCCGCGATGGCCCGCCGGGTGGCCGGGGCCAGCCGCTCCTGCAGCGCGTTCAGGTCCTTGCCCTCATCCAGCAGCTTGCCGCGGGAATCCACCACGCGGAAGCTGACCCGCAAATGCGATGGCACGGCGTCCCAGTTCCAGGAGCCCGGCGGAATGACCTGTCCGCGGATCCGGCGCAGCACCAGTTCCAGCGAGGGTTCGAGCTCGTCCGTGGCGGGATCGAAGTCCGCTTCCAGCGCCGCGACGGCCTGGCGGGCCACGTCCGGGGCAGGAACGAAGTTCTTGCGGATCTGCTTGGGCAGCGACTTGATGAGCGCCGTGACGAGTTCCACGCGCTGCCCGGGGATCAGCCAGCGGAACGCGGCGTCATCGAGCTGGTTCAGGAACAGCACCGGCACCTCGGCGGTGACGCCGTCGGATGGATTTGGCGGCGAACCGGGCGCGACTGGATGGAACTCGTAGCTCAGCGGCAGCTCGAAGCCCTTGTGCAACAAGGTCTTGGGATAGGCCGAATCGTCCAGGGCCGCGGCGTCCTCGCTGATCAGCAGGGACTGGTCGAAGTCGAGCAGCGTGGGATCCTGCTGCCGTGCGTCCTTCCACCACTTGTCGAAGTGCCGCTCCGAGACGACCTCCGCGCCGATCCTGGCGTCGTAGAACTCGAACAGTGTCTCGTCGTCCACCAGGATGTCGCGGCGCCGCATCCGGGCCTCGAGCTCCTCGATTTCGTGCAGCAGCGCGCGGTTGCGGTGGAAGAACTTGTGGTGGGTCTGCCAGTCGCCTTCTACCAGGGCATGGCGGATGAAGAGCTCGCGGCAGAGCTCCGGATCCACCTTGCCGTAGTTGATCCGCCGGCTCGGGATGATGGGCACGCCGTAAAGCGTGACCTTTTCGTGGGCCATCACCGCGCCCATCTTCTTGGACCAGTGCGGCTCGCTGTAGCTGCGCTTGACCAGGTCGGGGGCCACCTGTTCGGCCCAGAGCGGATCGAACTTCGCCGCGACGCGGGCCCAGAGCCGGCTCGTCTCCACGAGTTCGGCGGCCATCACGAACGTGGGTGATTTCTTGAACAGTGCCGAACCCGGGAAGATCGCGAAGCGGCTGCCGCGGGCGCCGGCGTACTCGCGCTTGCGCTCGTCGAGGATGCCGACGTGGCTCAGGAGCCCCGAGAGCAAGCTGATGTGGATGCCTTCGTGGTTGCCCACCGGATCGGCAAGGCGCTTGTTGTCCAGGCTGATGCCCAGCGGCCGGGCCAGCTGGCGGAGCTGGGCGAACAGGTCCTGCCACTCCCTGACCCGCAGGTAGTTGATGAATTCGTTGCGGCAGAGCCGGCGGAACGCCGTGGAGGACAGTTCCTGCTGCTTCTCCTGCAGGTAGTTCCACAGGTTCAGGTAACCGGTGAAATCCGAGTTTTCGTCCCGGAAGCGGGCGTGCTTCTCCGTGGCGAGCTGCTGCTTGTCTGTTGGACGCTCGCGCGGGTCCTGGATGGTGAGCGCTGCCGCGAGGATCATGACCTCCCGGACGCAGCCCCGCTTTCCGGACTCCACGATCATCCGGCCGAGCCTGGGGTCCACCGGCAGCTGGGCCAGCTGCTGTCCGACGGCGGTGAGCCCGCTGCCGGGACGGCCGGAACCGCGGCGCTGCCCGCCGTCGCGCTGCCCGCCGTCGTCCGTTGGCTCCTGCCGCGCGGCGGTCAGGGCGCCGAGCTCGCGCAGGAGGCTGACGCCGTCGTTGATGGCGCGCGAATCCGGCGGCTCGACGAAGGGGAAGTTCTCCACGTCCTTCGGTCCGCGGGCCACGCCCATGGCGGTCATCTGCAGGATGACGGCCGCGAGGTTGGTGCGCAGGATCTCCGGATCCGTGAACAGCGGCCGCGACTCGAAGTCCTCTTCGGAGTACAGCCGGATCGCRATACCGTCGGAAACGCGGCCGCAGCGGCCCGAGCGCTGGTTGGCCGAAGCCTGGGAGACGCGCTCAATCGGCAGGCGCTGGACTTTGGTCCGGTGTGAGTAGCGCGAGATCCGGGCCGTGCCGGTGTCGATCACGTACTTGATGCCGGGGACCGTCAGCGAGGTTTCGGCGACGTTGGTGGCAAGTACGATCCGGCGCTTGCTGCCGGGGTGGAAAACTTTGTGCTGCTCCTGCAGGCTCAACCGGGCGAAGAGGGGAAGGACCTCGGTGCCCGCGAGGCGCCGGTTGGACTGGATGCGGGCGTTGAGGGCCTCCGCCGCGTCGCGGATTTCGCGCTCGCCGGAGAAGAAAATCAGGATGTCGCCGTGGGCTTCCAAGGCGAGCTCGTCGACGGCGTCGCACACCGCGTCGAGCGGGTCGCGGTCCTCCTCGAGTTCGTCGTCCGCGGCGGCACCTTCTCCGTCACCATCTTCGGCGCCGGTGCCGCCGGCCGGCTGGGAAAGCGGCCGGTAGCGGATTTCCACCGGGAAGGTCCGGCCCGACACCTCGATGATGGGGGAGGGCTCCTCGTCKCTGCCGAAGTGCTTGGCGAAGCGCTCCGGATCGATGGTGGCCGAGGTGATGATGATCTTCAGGTCCGGGCGCTGCGGCAGGATGCGCTTGAGGTAGCCGAGGATGAAGTCGATGTTGAGGCTGCGCTCGTGCGCCTCGTCAATGATGATGGCGTTGTACTTGCGCAGCAGCCTGTCGCGCTGGATTTCCGCCAGCAGGATGCCGTCGGTCATGAGCTTGACCTTGGTGGACCGGCTGACCTCACCGGTGAAGCGGACCTGGAAACCGACTTCCTGGCCGATTTCGACGCCGAGTTCCTCCGCGATGCGCTCGGCCACGGTGCGGGCCGCGAGCCGGCGGGGCTGGGTGTGGCCGATCAGCCCGTTCTCGCCCAGGCCGAGCTCAAGGCACATCTTGGGGATCTGGGTGGTCTTACCCGAGCCGGTCTCGCCGGCGATGATGGTCACCTGGTTGGCCGCGATGGCGGCCATAAGATCTTCGCGGCGCTCGGAGACCGGCAGCTCGGCGGGGTAGGAAATATGCAATGTCATGGCTGGAGACAGTCTACTGGGGTGGACTGTCCGCTGGGGTGGCGGAGGCGGATATCGGGTCCGGCTGTCCGGCCGCGTTGTTCAATTCGCGTTGTTCCGCTGTTCAGCCTCGGCGCATGTTGAGGGCCCGGCTGGATGACCGGGCCCGATGGGCGTGTGGACTAAGCGTGCGCGGACTTAGATGTTCCGCATCGTGTAGTTGATGCTCGGCAGGTCCCGGGCCATCCAGTATTCTTCCGAGCGGACGGGCGGAGTGTGGCCGAGGCCATCCTTGCGGAGGGCGGAGATCGTGGCGGTGACGCCGGCAAGAACCAGGATGATGAGGGCGATTCCGAGGAGTTCCATACCTCTATGGTTCTCCGGTCCGGGCCCTTAAAAAAGTGGCAGAAATGCCCAAAAAGCTATAATTTCTGCCACTGTTCTGTCAGGATGGAATCATGATCAAATCAGTGGCAATGATCGTGGTTCCCAACTTCTCGATCTTCGAGTTCGCGACGGCTTTCGAGGTCTTCGGCATCGACCGCTCGGACCGCGGAAACGGCGTGCCCGCGTTCGATTTCCGCGTCTGCGCGCCCGAGCCGGGCGACGTCCCGCTCAAGTCCGGCCTATCCATGCACGTGGGTCTCGGGCTGGAAGCAACTGCGGACGCCGACCTGGTGGTGATGGCGCCGTACGGCCGGGACGAGGACGTTCCCGACTCCGTCCTGGAGGCGCTGCGGGCCGCCCACGCGCGCGGTGCGTGGGTGATGTCCATTTGTTCCGGGGCCTTCGCCCTGGCTCGGGCGGGCCTGCTCGATGGCCGCCGCTGCACCACGCACTGGCATTACTCCCAGGAACTGGCCACCCGGTACCCCGCTGTCCTGGTGGATGAAAACGTCCTCTACGTCGAAGACGGCCGGATCATTACCAGTGCCGGCACGGCCGCAGGGATCGATGCCTGCCTGCACCTCGTCCGCGTTGAGTTCGGCGCCAAGGTGGCCGCCGCCATCGCCCGGGACATGGTGGTCCCTCCGCACCGGGACGGCGGCCAGGCCCAATACATCGACCGGCCCATTCCGACGTGCGGCTCGGAGCCCATGGAGCAGCTGCTGCAGTGGATGGTCCGGCACCTGGACGAGGAACACGCGGTCAACGAACTGGCGGCCCGGGTCCATATGTCGCCGCGGACGTTTGCGCGGCGCTTCCGCGCGGAAACGGGAGCCACTCCCGCGGCCTGGCTTAATTCCCAGCGGGTGCTGCGCGCCCAGGAGCTGCTGGAGAGCACGGAGCTCAATATCGACGAAATCGCAAGGGAGTCCGGGTTCGGGCATTCGGTCCTGTTGCGGCACCACTTTGCCAAGGCGCTGGACACCAGCCCGCAGTCCTACCGGCGCACGTTCCGCGGGCACCTGGCCACGGCATAGCGGACCTCGGCCCGGCAGCAGCGGCTAGCCAAAGCCCGGCGACGCCGGCCCCTCAGCGGCGGCCCGGGCGCATTCGACGAGGTCGCGCCACGGACCCGTCAGCGCACGCTCCGGCAGGACCGCCCGGCGCTGATCGGCCCGGATGCTGTACATGAACCGGTCCGGCTGGCCGGTTGTCCCGTTGATTCCGGCGACGTCGTCCCACGGGCAGGCCTCGATCAGCGGCTGCCACCGTTCGGTGTCTTCCGGCGGCTCGGGCCGGACGGTCCACGTCCTCTTCATTCCGGCCACGCCGCCACTGCGCTGGACAGTTATCTTCATCGGACTCGGATCTCAATTGGACTCGATTTGCGGGGCTTGGCTTATCGCCGGGCCCCCGGGAACTTTACTTTCACAGTTTCCCACGCGGAGCGCACGGCGTCATGTTCCTTGGAATCGTCCCCGAACAGCTCCTTGGCAGAGGCTGCAGTGGCCTTGGCGAAGGCGCCGAACGTGGCGGTGGGGGACAGCGTGCCGCCCGTCAGCGTCTCGTACCAGATCTGTGCCGGCGCGTCCCAGGCATTGCCACCCAGGGCAGTGGCCACCAGACAGAACGCACGGTTGGGGATACCGGAGTTGATGTGCACGCCACCGTTGTCCGCGCTGGTGCGCACGTAGCCGTCCATCGAGTCCGGCTGCGGGTCCTTGCCGAGCACGTCGTCGTCGTATGCCGTTCCCGGAGCCTTCATGGAACGCAAGGCGGCCCCCTGCACCTGGTCGGTGAAGAGGCCTTCGCCGATCAGCCAACTGGCCTCCGCCGTCGACTGCTTCCGGACATACTGCTCAACGAGGGCCCCGAAGACGTCGGACATCGATTCGTTCAGGGCGCCGGCCTGGTTGCGGTAGACCAGCCCAGCGGAGTACTGGGTCACGCCGTGGGTGAGCTCGTGCCCGATGACGCTCAAGGATTTCGTGAACCGCTCGAAGACCTGGCCGTCACCGTCGCCGAAGACCATTTGCTGGCCGTCCCAGAAAGCGTTGTCGTACAGGCGGCCATAGTGGACCGTGGCATCAAGGTGCAGGCCTTTGCCGTCGATCGAATTGCGTCCGAAGGCTTCGGCGTAGAGGCGGTGGGTGTGCCCCAGCCCGTCATAGGCCTCATCGGCGGCGGGGTCGCCGGTGGGCGGTTCGCCTTCTTTGCGGACCACGCTGCCGGGCAGCTTCTCGGTGGACTTAGCGTCATAGACCGTCCGTTCCGGCGGGGACGGCTTGAGTTCCCGCAGGCCCGGACGGCTGCCGGGCCCTGGCACTGTGCGGGAGGCCTGGAAGCTCGGGACGTGTTGCAGGGCCTGCTTTGCCCCGTGGGCGGCCCTGGAGAGCTCCGGCTTTTGCTGTGCGGCCAGCCTGCGGAGCAAATAGGGCGGAACGATAGAACAGGACGGAGTTGGATAGAACATGTGAGACCCCCTTCACGCTTCGGAGCGGGCAGGGTAGCCCGCCACCGATGAAAACAGCCTACGAGGGAGCACCGACAATCGGCAGGGGCAATGCCGCTGGTTTTCCGCGGTCTTTTGGCGGGATTCAGGGCACAAAAAACCCCGCCGTTTCAAACGGCGGGGTTTTGTTCGTGCCCTCGATTGGAATCGAACCAACGACCTTCTGCTCCGGAGGCAGACGCTCTATCCCCTGAGCTACGAGGGCATCCAGGGATCCTGCCGTTGCGGGCGGGACGTCCTAGAGCTTAGCAGGAAGTTGGCCTCCAACGGAAAACCATGGAAAACGGTCGCTCATTTATAGCGTCAAGTGGAGTCAAGCGGCAGTCAAACGTGTCCTGGGTGCGTGGCAAGTCCAGCGAATTGGCCGGCGGTTCCGTAGCCGGCTCAGTAGCCAGTGAACGTATCCACATGGACCCGCCGGGCGCCCGCGCCACGTGCCGCGGCCCGCAGCGATCGCACACTGGCGGGCGAGCCGGAGACGAAGACCACCCGGCCGCTGATGTCGGGGACCAGCTCCTTGAGGGCCGCCGCATCGATCCTTCTTGAACCTGCGTCCTGCATGAACGCCGGCGGCGCCGAACCGTCCGCAAGCCGCGCCAGGACGCGCGCCCCGGAGCGCTGCAGCTCCTCGGCGTAGCCCAGCTCGGCGGCATTCTTGGCCAGGTACAGGAGGACAACGTCGCGGTTCCCGGACGGGGTTCCGGCGGACACCGCGGCCAGTTGGGCCATGTAGGGGGTGATGCCGATTCCGGCCGCGATGAGCAGCACGGGGGTGGCCGGGTTCCGCGGCAGGAGGAAGTCGCCGTTCACCGTGGTTGCGGTGAGCCCGTCGCCCGCTTCAAGGGCCAGCAGCGAGCGCTTGGCTGACGACACCGGCTCCGCCGTCCCCACCCCGATCGTCAGCAGGGAGGCGTCGGGCGCGCTGGTCAGGCTGAACACGCGCCGGATTCCCTTCCCGTCACCCTTGCCGGCCGACTTCCCGTCACGTTTGCCGGGGGCCTTGCCGTCACCCTTCCCATCGCCCCTGCCGTCATCCTTCCCGCCGGTCGTGTCCGGGGGCAGGTGCAGCTCCAGGGCCTGTCCGGGAGCGAAGCGCACCGGACGTTCCGGGCGGAAGCTGAATTCCGTCGTCGTCGGCGTCAGCGGACGGCTCGCGACGAACGCCAGCCGGACCCCGCCCCGCTGTCCGACGGCGAAGGCAAGCGCGTTGCCCGCGAGCAGCGCCAGCTCGGGGGAGTTGGCCACAAACCCCAGGTTGTAGGGGACGGCAAACAGGGCCCCGACGACGGCGGCCAGCGCCAGTTGCTGCCAGCGCCGCGGGGGCAGGGTGAGCGGCTCGGTGAGCATGAACCCGACGAAGAACAGCACCGGCCGCTGCGCGAGCGTCTGCCACAGGGCCTCGGGGAGATCCATCCCGGCCTGGAGCAGATCCGCGGCCACGATGGACACGGCAACCACGGTGAAGACGGCGGCCATGGCGGACTTCCGGGTCCGGTAGAGCACCAGCAGCACCCCTGGCAGCACCAGCCAGAGCATGGCCGGCGTCGCGGCCCACCAGGTGGCAATGTTGAGCCCGGTCAGCCCGGCCAGGAACGCGCCGGCCGCGGCCGGATTGAAGATGTGCCGGCCGCGCCAGGCCAGCGCATACTTCGAGGCCGAGGCCAGGACGCAGGCCAGGGCGACGCCGGCGATCTCTGCCAGCTGGAGGCCCTGGGTCGGCTGGCTGGGCCAGAAAAGCTCGCTGGGCCAGAAAAGGAAGTACAGCAGCAGGCCGGTGATGAGGGAGGATTCCGTGTGCGGCCGCACACGGAACAGGGCGGCCAGCCCCTGGCTGGAGGCGTACGTCAGGCCAAGGCACAGGGCAAGGTGGGTCAGCATTTCCGGCAGCCCGAACGTCAACCAGCCCAGCACATTGAGCAGCAGGCTGTAGCCGGCCAGGACGGCCAGGACCCACAGCACCAGCCGGTACATCGTGAGCCGGCCCAAGGCGGTGTCCAGCCTCGAGCCAAGGGCGGTGGTGGTGATGGCAGTCATGAGAACAGGGCCCCTTCGAAGTCGGCTGAATATTCCGCGTGCCCGTCCGCATACACCGTGAGCCAGGCGCAATCAAACTCCTGCTCCAGCCGCGGACCGTCGACAAAGAACAACGCAGTGGCCAGCGCATCGGCCACCATCGCGGTCCCGGCCATGGCCCAGCAGGCGACAACGGTACGCACCGGAGCTCCCGTGGTGCCGTCCAGGACATGATGGAACCCGTCGCCCCAGGCGCGCCGGTTGGCGGCGGAAGCGCACAGGGCGCCGGCCCCCAGCTGGACGGTGCCGATTGCCCGGGTGGGATCGTAGGGGTGCTCGAGGGCAACCACCACCGGATCCGGCCCCGGATTCAGCAGGTCCCCGCTGGCATCGATGAAATGCCCGGCGCAGCCGCCGTCCCGGAGCCGGGCGGAGAGCAGATCCGCCAGCTGGCCCTTTCCGGCCGCGCCGACGTCGATCACCGCCGGAACCGTGGTGGTCAGCGCGGTGCCCTGCCAGTCCAGCGCATCCTCCCACCGGGGCGCGGGAAGCGGCGCGCCGCCCGGGCGCAGGGTGTAGGTGGCGTCGTAGCCCAGTCGCTCCAGGCTCCCGCCGATGAGCGGGGTCATCGCACCCTCGGTGAGCCGGTACAGGGTGCCGTACAGCTCGCCCAGGGCGGCCCCTTCGGCGGGCAGCTCAATGCGGCCAGGCGTCCGGGCTGCGTCGGCAATGAGCGAATCGGGGCGGAACCGGGACCACGCGGCGTCGTACTCCTCCACCGTGGCGAGCAGGCCACGGCGGAGCTCGCCGGAGAGCCGGGACGGGGTGGAAATCTCCCAGCGGGTCCCGATCCCGTCAAAGCTGAAGTGCGTCCAGCCCGGATGGGCCACGATTCCTCTGTCCCTCGCTGCGCTATTGGGCCTGTGACTTGATCTTCGCCACGGCCTGGTTGAAGCCGCCGCTGGTCAGCGAGGATCCGGCCACTTTGGAAACCTTGATCTCGTCAAGCTTCTTGCCAACAACCTGGGACTGGATGCCGCCSGCGAACTCGCCCTGGAACTTTCGGGTGTTCGGATTCGAGGGGTGCTGCGTGATCTTCACGGCGGACACGGCACCGCCGGCCAGCGTCAGTTCCACGCCCACGGTCTCAGTGCCGTTGGGGGAGGTGTAGTTCCCGTCGGCGCTGTACGTGCCGTCCTTGTAAGAACCGGTACCTGCAGCGGACTCGGATGCCGGGGGCGCGCCCTGTGCGGCCGGGGCCTGGGCCGACGGGGCGCAGCCAGCCGCTGTTCCGGCCACGGAGAGGCCAGCAATGCCGACGAGGACGCTTTTGCGGAAGGCGGTATTCATGCGGGACTCGATTCTTTGCGGGGATCGGACAGCGAACAAGGTGGAGGCATGACAGGGTTGCAGACGTTGAATTCAGGGTAACGGTTCACCCTGGGCGCGAGGCCTTGATGACCCCGGGCCTTCCCGTAACCGGCCCCGACGTCATGCCGGGACGGCAGATTCCGCCGCACTCCGGGCCCACCGGTAGGCTAGAAGTGTGACCCCAGAAGAACTCTCCCTCGCCATATCCGCCTGCCTGAAGGACGCCGTCGCCGCCGGTGACATAGCCCTCTCCGCGGCCGACATCCCGGATGAGGTGCGCGTGGAGCGCCCCAAGAACAGGGACCACGGGGACTGGGCCACCAACGTCGCCCTCCAGCTGGCCAAAACGGCGGGCACCAACCCGCGGGAGTTCGCGTCCGTCCTGAGCGCCCGGCTCAAGACGATCGACGGCGTGTCCGCGGTGGACATCGCCGGCCCCGGCTTCCTGAACATCACCGTGGACGCCGCTGCCGCCGGTGCCCTCGCTAAGGCGATCGTCGAGGCCGGTGCGGCCTACGGCACCAACACCGCGCTCGCCGGGCACACGGTCAACATGGAATTCGTCTCGGCCAACCCCACCGGCCCGCTGCACATCGGCCACACCCGCTGGGCCGCCCTCGGCGACGCGATCGCCCGCGTCCTCCGGGCCTCCGGTGCCGACGTCACTGCCGAGTACTACATCAACGACGCCGGTTCCCAGATGAACGTGTTCGCGAACTCCGTGTTCGCCAGGCTGCACGGCCGGGACGTGCCCCAGGGCGGCTACCCGGGCCAGTACATCGCGGACCTCGGCCACGAAGTGCTCACCGAACACCCGGACATCCGCGAACTCACCGAAGTGGCGGCCCTGCCGGTGATCCGGGGCGCCGCCTACAAGGCGCAGATGCATGACATCAAGCAGACGCTGGCCGAGTTTGGCGTCGACTTCGATGTCTACTTCTCCGAGCAGGAGCTCCACGACGCCGGCGCGATCGAGGACGCCGTCGCCCGCCTGCGCGAACAGGGCCACGTGTTCGACGACGGCGGCGCGGTCTGGCTGCGCACCACCGACTTCGGCGATGACAAGGACCGCGTGATGGTCCGCGCAAACGGTGAGCCCACGTACTTCGCCGCCGACGCCGCCTACTACCTGTCCAAGAAGGACCGCGGCTACACCGAGAAGATCTACCTCCTCGGCGCCGACCACCACGGCTACATCAACCGGCTCAAGGCCATCGCGGCAGCCGCCGGGGACGACCCCGAGGTCAACATCGAGGTCCTGATCGGCCAGCTGGTCTCCGTCAACGGCGCCAAACTGTCCAAGCGAGCCGGCARCATCATCGAGCTCAAGGACCTCATCTCCTGGCTCGGCAAGGATGCCGTCCGGTACTCGCTGGCCCGGTTCCCCGCCGATTCGCCGCTGACGCTGGACCCGGAGCTGCTGAAGAAACACAGCAACGAAAACCCGGTGTTCTACGTCCAGTACGCCCACGCCCGCTCCCGCGGCGCCGCCCGCAATGCCGTGGCCGCCGGCGTGGAGCGCCGTGTGGACGGCCTAGACAGCTTCAACGCTGCCCTGCTGGAGCACCCCACCGAAAACGAGCTGCTCTCGCACCTGGGCAGCTATCCCTCGATCGTGGCCAAGGCCGCCGAGCTGCGCGAGCCGCACCGCGTGGCCCGCCACCTCGAAGTGATCGCCGGCGCCTACCACCGCTGGTATGACGCCTGCCGCGTGGCGCCGCAGGGCGAGGAACCCATCACCGACACCAACCGCACCAGGCTGTGGCTCAACGACGCCACCAGCCAGGTGCTGGCCAACGGACTGGAACTGCTGGGCGTCTCGGCGCCGGAACGGATGTAACCGCCATGACCGCGAATTCAGGACAGTCCCCGCTCGCCCCGGACTGGCTCGAGGTCCCCGCCGACCTCAATGCCCTCCACGAACCGCTGTGGGCGGGCGGTGTTGCGCGCAACGACGACGGCGAGCTCACCATCGAGGGGCTGACGGTCAGTGAGCTGCAGCGCCAGTACGGCACGCCGCTGTTCGTGCTGAGCGAGACAGACTTCCGGGCCCGGGCCCGGGCGTTCAGCGACGCCTTCAACGACGCCTTCGCCGATATTTGCGGGGGAGTGGACGTCTACTACGCCGGCAAGTCCTTCCTGTGCACCTCCGTGGTCCGCTGGGTCGAGGAAGAGGGGCTGCGCCTGGACACGGCGTCCGGCGGCGAACTCGCCGTGGCCTTCCGCGCCGGCATCCCCGGCGCCGACGTCGCCCTGCATGGGAACAACAAGTCCGACGGCGAAATCCACCGGGCGCTGGACATGCAGCTGGGACGGATCGTGGTGGACAGCCTCGACGAGCTCGAACGCGTCGCGGCGATCGCCGCCAACCGGGGCGACACCGCCAGGGTGATGCTGCGGCTGACCCCCGGAGTACACGCCCACACCCACGAATTCATCGCCACGGCCCACGAGGACCAGAAATTCGGCCTGTCCATGGCCGGGGACTCCACGGACCAGGCCGGCCTGTCCGCCGCAGAGGAAGCCGTGGCCGCGGCCACCGGGCACGCCAGCATCGAACTGCTGGGCCTGCACTGCCACATCGGCTCGCAGATCTTCGAACCGGACGGCTTCGCCCTCGCCGCCGAGAGGCTGCTGGACTTCCTGGCAGCGATGCAGTCGAAGTACTCCATCGTGCTGCCCGAGCTTGACCTCGGCGGCGGCTACGGCATCGCCTACACCCCCGTGGACACCCCGCGCCCGGCCGCCGAAATCGCGCAGGCGATGGCCGCCGTCGTCCGTTCCAAATGCGCTGCCCTCGGCATAACCGCCCCCCGGATTTCGATCGAACCGGGCCGCGCGATCGTCGGAAGCACCACCTTTACGCTGTATGAGGTCGGCACGCTCAAGACCGTCCGGGTGGATTCCCCGGCCTCTGCTGGTGCCGCGGCCGGCCACGACGGAGCCGGGGACGTTACGCACCCCCGCCGCTATGTGTCGGTGGACGGCGGGATGAGCGACAACCCCCGGCCGGTGCTGTACGACGCGGATTATTCGGCGATTCTCGCCTCGCGGAGCTCCGACGCGGCGCCGCAGCTGTCCCGAGTGGTGGGCAAACATTGCGAGAGCGGCGACATAGTTGTTAGAGATGTATATCTGCCCGAGGACGTGGCAGCCGGTGATCTGCTTGCTGTACCGGGGACCGGCGCCTACTGCTGGGCCCTGTCAAGCAACTACAACTATCTGGCCCGGCCGGGCGTTATCGCTGTCAGCGACGGATCTGCCCGGCTCATTGTCCGCGGGGAAACCGAAGAAGATTTGCTCAACCGCGACATGGGAGTCTGAATGTCTGAATTGCGAACCCTGAAAGTGGCCCTGCTGGGCTGTGGCAACGTTGGGGCCCAGGTTGCGCGGATTCTCATTAACGACGCCGACGCCCTCGCCGCGCGCACCGGCGCCCGGCTGGAACTGCAGGGCATCGCGGTGCGCAACCTCGATGCCAAGCGCGACGTCGAGCTGCCGCGGGAGCTGTTCACCACTGACGCCGAAGTCCTCGTCAAGGACGCCGACGTCGTCATTGAACTCATGGGCGGCATTGAGCCGGCCCGGACCCTGATCCTTACCGCCATGCGGCACGGTGCCTGTGTTGTCAGCGGCAACAAGGCGCTCCTGGCCCAGGACGGCCCCACCCTGTATGAGGAAGCGGACAAGGCCGGGGTGCAGCTGTCCTACGAGGCCGCCGTGGCCGGCGCCATCCCCATCCTGCGACCCATCCGCGACAGCTTGTCCGGCGACCGGATCACCCGGGTGCTCGGGATTGTCAACGGCACCACCAACTTCATCCTCGACCAGATGGACTCGACCGGCGCGCAGTTCGCCGACGCGCTGGCCGAGGCCCAGCGCCTGGGCTACGCGGAAGCCGACCCCACGGCCGACATCGAAGGCTACGACGCCGCCGCCAAGGCCGCAATCCTCGCTTCGCTGTCCTTCCACACGCGGTTTGCCCTGGAAGATGTCTCCTGCGAGGGCATCACGTCGGTCACCGCGGCGGACATCGCCGCCGCCAAGGAAGCCGGCTTTGTCATCAAGCTGCTGGCCATTGCCGAGAAACTTGTTGACGAGGACGGCAAAACCGGCGTCTCAGTCCGTGTCCACCCCACGCTCCTGCCCCGCGAGCACCCCCTCGCTGCTGTCCGCGGTGCATTCAACGCCGTCTTCATCGAAGCCGAGAACGCCGGCGAGCTCATGTTCTACGGCCAGGGTGCCGGCGGCACCCCGACGGCGTCCGCCGTGCTGGGCGACCTCGTCTCCGCGGCCCGCCGCATTGTCCTGGGCGGCCCCGGCCGCACCGAAACCACCACGGGGCACGTGCCATCGCTGCCCATCGACGCGGCCGTCACCAGCTACTACATCGGACTCGACGTCGCGGACCAGCCCGGCGTCCTGGCCAGGATCGCGCAGCTCTTCGCCGAGCACGGCGTGTCCATCGAAATCATGCGGCAGACCATTCACCGCGACGCCGACTCCAACGTGGAATCGGCCGAGCTGCGGATCGTGACACACCGTGCACGCGAAGCCGCACTTGCAGCAACCGTCGAGGCCGTCAGGCGCCTGGACGTCATCAATTCCGTCACATCCGTACTCCGGGTAGAAGGAGTCTAAGTGGCTCACCAATGGCGCGGTGTCATCCGCGAATACGCCGACCGTCTTCCTGTCACGGAAGCGACCAAGGTCATCAGCCTGGGCGAGGGCGGCACCCCGCTCGTGCATGCCCGCCACCTCTCCGAGCTGACCGGCAGCACCGTCTACCTCAAGGTCGAAGGCATGAACCCGACCGGTTCTTTCAAGGACCGCGGCATGACCATGGCCATGACGGCAGCGGTGGCCGCCGGCGCCAAGGCCGTGGTCTGCGCCTCCACCGGCAACACCTCCGCCTCCGCCGCGGCCTATGCGACGGCTGCCGGGCTGCAGTGCGCGGTGCTGGTCCCGGAGGGCAAGATCTCCATGGGCAAGCTCAGCCAGGCAGTCGCGCACGGAGCCACGCTGCTGCAGGTGGACGGCAACTTCGACGACTGCCTTGACATCGCCCGCAAGCTCGGCGAGTCCTACCCGGTGTTCCTGGTCAACTCCGTCAACCCGGCCCGGATCGAAGGCCAGAAGACCGGTGCCTTCGAAGTGGTGGATTCGCTCGGCGACGCCCCCGACTTCCATGTGCTCCCGGTGGGCAACGCCGGCAACATCAGCGCGTACTGGAAGGGCTACAAGGAATACGCTGCGGCGTTTGAGTCGCCCACCGCCGGGTCGCTGCCCGCCGTGTCCACCAGGACACCCGTCATGTGGGGCTTCCAGGCCGCAGGGGCGGCACCCTTCGTGGCCGGCCACCCCATCACCGAGCCCGACACCATTGCCACCGCCATCCGGATCGGCAACCCGGCCTCCTGGGACACCGCCGTGGCGGCCCGGGATGAATCCGGCGGCGTGATCGAGGCCGTCACGGACGAGGAAATCCTGTCCGCGCACCGGTGGCTCTCCGCCCGGGAAGGCGTTTTCGTGGAGCCCGGCTCCGCTGCCGGCGTCGCCGGGCTGATCAAGAAGCACGCGGCCGGGGAAGTGCCGGCAGGCAAGACGATCGTGATCACGGTGACCGGTCACGGCCTCAAGGACCCGCAGTGGGCCCTGCGCACCGAGGACGGCAGCGACGTGCAGCCGGTCAAGGTCTCCAACGACGTCGTCACCGTCGCCGCAGCATTGGGACTGGAAGAAAAATAACGTTGGAAACAACCCTCACCGTCCCGGCCGAATCAGCTGCCGGCTCCCCGGCCGTTCCGGCGGGCCAGCTGGTCACCGTGCGTGTCCCGGCCACGAGCGCCAACCTGGGCCCCGGGTACGACAGCCTCGGCCTGGCCCTCTCGCTGCATGACACGCTGACCGTGGAAACCCTGGCCAGCGGTGAACTCGAATTCGAGCTCAGCGGCGAGGGTGCCGAGTCCCTGCCCCGCGATGCGACGCACCTCGTGGTCAAGGCCTTGACCGAGGCCCTGCACCGCCTGGGGTTCCGGCACGAAGGCCTGCGGATCACGGCGGACAACGTCAACCCGCACGGACGGGGCCTGGGCTCCTCGGCCTCGGCCGTGGTGGCGGCCGTCAGCGCCGCCAATGCCCTGGTTCCGGAGGCCTCCCGGCGTGGCAGCGACTGGATCCTGCAGCTCACCAGCGAAATGGAAGGCCACCCGGACAACGTTGCACCCGCCATTTTCGGCGGACTGGCGCTGTCATGGCAGGACAGTGACCAGTACAGCAGCACGTGCGCGTCCGTGGCCGCCTCGGTGATCCCTGTGGTCGCCGTGCCCGACTACGAGCTCTCCACTGAGGCCGCCCGGGCCCTTTTGCCCGCTTCGGTGGGCCACCATGCCGCGGCCATGAACTCCGGCCGCGCCGCCCTGCTGATCCATGCCCTGACCACGAACCCGGAATTCCTGCTGCCCGGCACCGAGGACTACCTGCACCAGAGCTACCGAGCCGAGGCCATGCGGCCCAGCGCGGAACTGATCGGCGCGCTGCGCCGGGCAGGGCACGCCGCCGTCGTATCCGGCGCCGGACCCACCGTGCTGGTCCTGGCCAACGGCGAAGCGGAAGCCCGTGAGGTTGTGGACTTCATCGGCGCCCACACCGCGGGCAACACGCCGGAAGTGGGCTGGCGCGTGATGAAGCTGGCCGTGGACGTTGAAGGTGCTAAAGTGGAAGTGCACCGGCGGTAAATACGCAGGCGGTAAATTTGTAACCGTTGTAAGACCGCGATGTTGGCCACGTAGCCTCTCTCATCTTTCACTGCGCAATATTTTCCGGTGCCACCTGCTTTCGGTCTGACGCAGGAATCAGCAGAATTGATCTGCCCCCTGAAACTCAGCCCGCCGTTCCTCATTTCTCGGATCGTGCATGGTGAAGCAATATCCGGCCCTGCTGGCCGATATCCATCCGGCAAGGCCGAAATCCCGGCTGCAGATCTGAACTGCAGCCCAGATCAAATCACCGCGTCCAGCTCTTAGCCTGGACGCCGTCGAGGGGGAAGGATCCTTCGTGACCGAAACCACTGAGCTGTCTCCGGCTGTGGATACATCTTCTGCTGCCGAATCAACGGCAGCACCCGCCAAGAGCAGCGGCCTTGCAGGCCTTAAGCTCGCCCAGCTCCAGGCCCTCGCCAGCCAGCTGGGCATTTCCGGCGGTTCCCGCATGCGCAAGGGTGATCTGGTCACGGCCATTTCCGCCCACCGCGCAGGCACTCCGGTAAGCAAGGCTCCGGCCCGCGCTGCCGAAAAGGCGAGCGACAACGGCACTGTGTCCCACGCAGCGGCCCCGGCAGCTGCGCCCGCAACGGTGCCCGCCGCCGAGGACGAGTCCCTGGCAAGGGAAAACACCGCCCAGGAAAGCCCCCGCGCCCGCCGTGGCCGCAGCCGCCGTGCAGGCAGCGACGGAGTCGTCACGGCTCCCGCCGTTGAGGCACCCGCCGCCGCCCCGGCTGAAGCCCCCGCGGGTTCCACCGAGTCCGGCGCCCGGGAATCCGCCACTGCAGAATCCGCCGCCGCCGTTTCCGGAACGGAATCCGGCGACCGCGCGAGGCAGCCGCGCACCCGCAACCGCCGCCGCGGCGAAGCCGCAGCCCAGGCCACGGATGCCGGCCAGAACGCCGTCGAGGCCCCGGCCGAGCAGCCCGTCGCTGAACAGCGCACCGAGCAGCGCGATCAGCGCACCGAACAGCGTGAACAGCGCACCGAACAGCGCGAGCCCGGCAGCGAAGACGGCCAGCGCCGTGACACCCGCACCCGTGGCGGCCGCGACGACTCGGCCGGCCCCCGCGAGAACACCCGCGACAGCGATGATTCTGACGGCGGAAGCCGCCGGAACCGCCGCAACCGTCGTGACCGCAACGACCGCGGTGACCGCCAGGGCCAGCAGGACAGCCGCGACAACTCCTCGCGCAACGATCGCTTCCGCGACCGCAACGACCGCCGCCGCGGACGTCAGCAGGGACCCGACGTCGACGACGTCGAGGTCACCGAGGACGATGTCCTGCTGCCGGTCGCCGGTATCCTCGACGTGCTCGAGAACTATGCGTTCATCCGCACGTCCGGTTACCTGCCGGGCCCGAACGACGTCTACGTCTCGCTCGCCCAGGTCAAGAAGTACAACCTGCGCAAGGGCGACGCCGTCGTCGGCGCCATCCGTGCACCGCGCGAAGGCGAAGCCCAGCAGGGGAGCCAGCAGCAGTCCGCCCGCCAGAAGTTCAACGCCCTGGTCCGCGTCACCTCGGTGAACGGCAAGACGCCGGAAGAGCTCAAGGACCGCGTCGAATTCGCGAAGCTCGTCCCGCTGTACCCCTCCGAGCGCCTGCGCCTCGAGACGGACCCGAAGAAGATCGGCCCGCGCGTCATCGACCTCGTGGCCCCGATCGGCAAGGGCCAGCGCGGTCTGATCGTTTCGCCGCCGAAGGCCGGCAAGACGCTCATCCTGCAGTCCATCGCCAACGCCATCACCACCAACAATCCTGAGGTCCACCTCATGATGGTGCTCGTTGACGAACGTCCCGAAGAAGTCACGGACATGCAGCGCACCGTCAAGGGTGAGGTCATTGCCTCCACCTTCGACCGTCCCGCCGACGACCACACCACCGTGGCCGAGCTTTCCATCGAGCGTGCCAAGCGCCTCGTGGAAATGGGCATGGACGTTGTGGTGCTCCTGGACTCCATGACCCGCCTGGGCCGCGCCTACAACCTGGCAGCACCGGCCTCCGGCCGCATCCTGTCCGGTGGTGTGGACTCCGCAGCGCTGTACCCGCCGAAGCGCTTCTTCGGTGCAGCCCGCAACATCGAAAACGGCGGCTCGCTGACCATCCTGGCCACCGCGCTCGTCGAGACCGGCTCCAAGATGGACGAGGTCATCTTCGAAGAGTTCAAGGGCACCGGCAACATGGAACTGCGCCTGTCCCGCCAGCTCGCGGACAAGCGCATCTTCCCGGCCGTGGACGTCAACGCGTCCGGTACCCGCCGCGAGGAAAACCTGCTTTCCCCCGAGGAAGTCAAGATCATGTGGAAGCTGCGCCGCGTCCTGTCCGGACTCGAAACGCAGCAGAGCCTTGAGCTGCTGACCAACAAGATCCGGGAGACCCAGAGCAACGTCGAGTTCCTCATGCAGGTGCAGAAGACGACGCTTGGTGCGAAGTCCGATAACGACAAATAGCTGCTCCAACCGCTAGATTCTGGCGGTCCCGCGCGCTAACGCCGCACGGATTTTCCGCCCCCGCCCCTCCGCCGGGTGGCTTACGATCTACGATCGCAAGCCACCCGGCGTYGGCAGGCCCGAAGCCACTCCCGGGGCGGAAAAATCCGTGCGGCTTCGTCGTTAAGTCGCCAGCCGCGGTCCAGTTTTTGTTGTCGTAACTAGACTTGGTTTCAAGTCGAAAGAGGTTTGAAAATGTTTGAGTCCGTACAGGGCCTGTTGGATGAGCATGACTCTATCCAGGCTCAGCTGGGGGATCCTGCTGTCTACGCTGACCAGCGCCTGGCCCGGAAGCTGGGGCGGCGTTCTGCCCAGTTGAACGGCATTGTGGAGGCCTACCACCGCTGGGAAGGCATCCGCGATGACCTGGCCGCTGCCAAGGAAATGGCGGACGAGGACCCCGAGTTTGCGGCCGAGGTGCCCGAGCTGGAGGCCGCGCTGGAGCTGGCGGCGGCCAAGCTGCGCCGGCTGCTGATCCCGCGCGACCCGGACGACTCCCGCAACGTGATCCTCGAGGTCAAGGGCGGCGAAGGCGGCGACGAGGCAGCCCTGTTCGCCGCGGACCTGCTGCGGATGTACAGCCGTTACGCGGAATCCCGCGGCTGGAAGACCGAGATCATCTCTGCCACCGAATCGGACCTCGGCGGGTACAAGGACGTCCAGATGGCCGTCAAGGGCAGCTCGAACGATCCGGCCGAAGGCGTGTACGCCCGGCTCAAGTTCGAAGGCGGCGTGCACCGGGTCCAGCGTGTCCCCGTCACCGAATCGCAGGGCCGCATCCACACCTCGGCCGCCGGCGTGCTGGTGCTGCCCGAAGTGGACGAGCCCGAGGAGCTCGAGATCAACCAGAACGATCTCAAGATCGACGTCTACCGMTCCTCCGGTCCCGGCGGGCAGTCGGTCAACACCACCGACTCCGCGGTGCGCATCACGCACCTTCCCACCGGAATCGTCGTCGCCATGCAGAACGAGAAGTCGCAGCTGCAGAACCGTGAGGCCGGCATGCGCGTGCTGCGTGCCCGCATCCTGGCGCACCAGCAGGAGCTGATCGACGCCGAAAACTCGGCGCAGCGCAAGTCGCAGATCCGCACCATGGACCGCTCCGAGCGCATCCGTACCTATAACTACCCGGAAAACCGGATTGCGGACCACCGCACCGGTTACAAGGCCTACAACCTGGACCAGGTCATGAACGGCGACCTGGAACCGGTGATCCAGTCGGCCATTGAATTGGACGAGCAGTCCCGGCTCGACGCCATCGGCGAATAGGCGCGGGTCACTGGTGATGACTGCAGGTGATGGTCCGAGCCTCGCGGAGGCCGTCAGCGAGGCGACGGCGGTCCTCGCGGAGGCCGGCGTGCCCAGCCCGCGCGTGGACGCCGAGCTCCTGGCCGAGCACCTGCTCGGCGTCGGACTGGGCCGGCTGCGCGCGCTGATGCTCGGGGACTCGCCGGCGCCGGAAGGCTACGCTGACCTCGTCGCCGAACGGGCGCAGCGGATCCCGCTGCAGCACATAACGGGCGTGGCGCACTTCCGCTACCTCGAACTCGCCGTCGGTCCCGGTGTGTTCATCCCGCGGCCGGAGACCGAATCCGTGGTGCAGCTGGTCCTGGACTGGCTTAGCGACAGGAAACGGCTGCACGGCCTGGCACACCCCAAGGTCGTGGACCTGGGCACCGGGTCCGGTGCCATTGCAGGCTCGATCGCCCATGAGGTTCCCGGCGCGGAAGTCCACGCGGTCGAGTTCAGCGAATTCGCGCACGCGTGGGCGGAGAAAAACTTGGCTCCCCTGGGCGTCCACCTCATCCGTGGCGACCTGCGCGATGCGCTGGCCGAACACAACGGCACGTTCGACGTCGTCGTCTCCAACCCGCCCTACATCCCCGCCGAAGCGATCCCGAACGAACCCGAAGTGGCGCTGCACGACCCGCCTGAGGCGCTCTACGGCGGGGGAGCGGACGGGATGGAACTTCCGACGGCGGCGGCCGCCTCGGCCGCCCGCCTGCTGGTCCCCGGCGGCTACTTCGTGATGGAGCACGCCGAGGTCCAGTCGGAATGGATCGCCGCGATGCTCAACCGCACCGGCGTGTTCGCCGAGGTGACAACGCACCGTGACCTCAACGGCAAGGACCGCGCCACCAGCGCCGTCCTGGCACCGTCAGGGCCGACGCCTGCGAATAATCGTGTGACAAGTGATGAAAGAATAGGCCAGTGACGACTAGCTACGATTGCACGGCGGCCGAGCAGCGCGCTGCTGGACTTGAGCACGCCCAGCGGGCCATCCGGGAGAACAAGTGCGTGGTCTTTCCCACGGACACGGTCTACGGGATTGCCGCCGACGCCTTTTCACCCCTTGCCGTGACCCTGCTGCTCGCCTCCAAGGGCCGGAGCCGGAAGATGCCGCCGCCCGTGCTGATCCCGAGGCTGAACGCCCTCGATGGCCTGGCCACGGACGTTCCGGCCGAGGCGCGGCGGCTGGCCGAGGCGTTCTGGCCCGGCGGCCTGACCCTGATCCTGCATGCCCAGCCGTCGTTGGACTGGGATCTCGGCGAGACCAAAGGCACGGTCGCCCTGCGGATCCCGGCCGACGAGATCGCCCAGGACCTGCTGACGCTTACCGGACCCCTCGCGGTGTCCTCCGCGAACCGCACCGGGCAGGCCGCAGCGCAGACCGCCGCGGACGCCGAAGCCCAGCTGGCGGAATCCGTGGAGGTCTACCTGGAGGGCGGACCCCGGCCCGCGGACGGCGCCGACGCCCTCGCCTCGACCATCGTCGACGCGACGGCGCTGCCCTTGCGCGTCGTCCGGCAGGGAGCCATCAGCCTCGACCGCCTGCGCGGCGTGGTGCCCGGCGTCCTGGACATCGACGGCAACGCCGCCGATGCTCCGGATGCTCCGGAGCCCGCTGCGGAGCCCGCTGCGGAGTCCGCCGCTGCGCCGGAGCCCGGTTCCGCATGACGCTGGAGCGTCAGCGCGTCCCTTTCCTCGACGTCGAAGCGACCCCCGTGACGGTGTCCGAGCTGACCGCGGTCCTCAGCACCTTCATGGCCGAGGGCGTGACCAGGATCGTGGTGGGGCACAACCTGCACAGCGTGACGCTGCTGCACTCCGATCCTGCCTTCCGTTCGTTCTACGAGCGCAGCGACGTGGTCCTGATCGACGGCGCACCGGTGCTCTGGCTCTGGGCGAAGACCGGCGAAGAAGACGACGGCAGGGAACCGGTGATGGACTACCGGCTGGGGTCGACCGACTGGATTCCCGCGCTCGGCAATGTCGCGGGACTGGAGCGCATTGCGGTCATCGGTGCAGGTGCCGTGGCCAACGCCGGCGCCGTGGCCAAGCTGCGGGAGATCGTCCCCGGGGGGCGGGTCGACGGCATGCCTGGCGAAGGCTGGAACAAGGAAGTTGAGGAAGCCGCGGTCGAATGGCTGAACCGGCTGCGCCCCCAACTTGTGCTGCTGGGCCTCGGGATGCCGCTGCAGGAGCAGGTCATGGCCCGCCGGCTTGCCGCGCTTCCGCCTGCGGTCTACTGCACCGTCGGCGGCGCCATCGAACAGATTGCCGGTGTGCAGAAACTGGCGCCGCGCTGGATCGGCCGGCTCGGACTCGAATGGGCCTGGCGGCTCATGCTCCACCCGCAGCGGGTGGCCTACCGGGTGTTCGGCGAACCCTGGGTGCTGCTGGGCCTGCTGCTCCGACGGCGCCTGCGCCGGCAGCCCTAGGCTGCCGGCGGGGCTGCCAGCGGGGGAGCACGTCAGAACTTCTGGTCCTCCAGCGGGCCGAAGCCCTTGCCGCGGAGCCCGGCGGAAAAGGCGCGGAACCAGTCAGCGAGCCCGCGGAAATCGCCGCTGCGCAGGAAGTAGCCGAGGTAGCCGCCCACATCCGCGATGAAGGACTTGACCCGGAAGTGGCGGCGGATCATGTACCCGCGGTTCCGGTAGTAGAAGTAGCGCTTGAAGGCGGAATCCGGAACGATCACGTGCCACCGCGCACCGAAGACGTGCTTGGTTTCAGCGAAGGCGTGCGGGTGCGTGATGGCGGCGGTGGTCACCGTGCCGAAGCGGATCCCGGCCTTCCTGAGCCTGAGCGTGAAGTCCACCTCGTCGCCACGGATGAAAAGGCGCATGTCCGGCAGGCCGACTTTGAAGAAGACATCGGAACGGATCAGGGCGCCGTTGAAGAAGTGCCCGTCGTCGGGCAGGAATCCGACCTTTTCCACCTCCGCGCGCTCATGCGTGACCTTGCCGCCCAGCCGGAAGAAAAAGGACAGCTGGTCCGGGTGGCCGGGGGCCACCACGAGGGGCACGACGGCGTCCAGATCACGTTCCTGGGCCTCACGAAGCAACGTGGCAAGGCAGTCGGGATCTGCCGGTTCGGCGTCGTCGTCCATCATCCAGATCCAGTCAGCCCCGCTGGCCACGGCCTTGAGGATGGCCAACGAGAATCCGCCGGCGCCGCCAAGGTTTGCCTCGGACCGGACATAGTCCACGTTGGCGTGCTGGCCGGCAACGTCCGTCGACGGCACGGTGCCACTGTCGACGAGGCAAATGGACTGCACTGGAGCGGTCTGGTTGTTGATGGCGTCCATCAGGACCGCCAGCTCCCTGGGACGGTCAAACGTCACGGCAGCGACTGCAACCGAGGGGGTCATCGCGGGGTCCTTTCAGCACGACCGTCAGTGGTTTTCCCGCCGGCAGAGGGCCGTGTGACGCGAAGACAGGTGGCCGTTGGCATTAGTATCTTGACTAGAGTCCACTGTAATACAGCCCTGTCAGGCACTACGCACTGCCTGCCCTGCGCACGGCGACGGAGAAGTTTCATTTTTCGAAAGACAGTTCCACCGCAATCGAATCCACCCCATTTCCGCAGCTCACCGGCGCGTCCGGTGCTGCCGGACGTGCCGGCGTGCGGTGCCTGTGCTGACGGTACTGACGGCGTTTGGCTGGTGGTCGTCCCGTGATCATGTACCTGCTCATGATGCTGACGGCAGCGATTGTGACCTACGCGGCGACATGGGGTGCCCGGCTCGCGGGCAACAAGCTGGAGCTGTATTCCCCGATCCGCAGCCGCGACATGCATTCCACCCCGATCTCCCGGCTCGGCGGCCTCGGCATCTTCGCGGGCGTGCTGGTTGCCCTGGTCACGGCGAGCAATTCGTTTTTCGTCAAGGACATCTTCCGGAACAACACGGCGCCATGGGGAATCCTGGCCGGGGCCGCCGTGATCGTCGTTGTCGGCGTGGCGGACGACCTGCTGGATCTGCGGTGGTGGGTCAAGCTGATCGGCCAAAGCGCCGCGGCACTGGTCGTGGCCACCTGGGGGGTCCGGATGACGATCATCCCGTTCATTCCCGAGCCGATCGTGATCCAGAACGAGGCCGTGAGCATTGTGCTGACGGCCGGGCTGATCGTCACCACCATGAATGCGTTCAATTTCATCGACGGACTGGACGGGCTCGCCGCGGGCGTGGCGATCATCGGCGGGGCGGCGTTCTTCCTCACGGCCTACTGGGTCCACCGCACGGCCGTCCTGCTGGACCGTTCGGACCTCGCCACCCTGCTGACCGCCGTCGTGGTCGGCAGTTGCGTCGGCTTCCTGCCGCATAACTGGTTCCCCTCCAAAATCTTTATGGGCGATTCCGGGGCCATGCTGATTGGCCTGCTGATGGCCTCGGCCGGCGTCGTCTCGACCGGCCAGATCAGCTCGGGCCTCTACGACCGGGCCAACGGCATCCCCACGATCATCCCGATCCTGTTGCCGTTCGCGGTGCTGTTCCTGCCGCTGCTGGACCTGTGCCTGGCCGTGGTGCGGCGGACAGCGCTGGGCCGGTCGCCGTGGTCGGCGGACCGCGGACACCTGCACCACAAACTCCTGGACATCGGATACTCGCACCGCGGCGCCGTCGTGCTGATGTACTTGTGGACCTGCATCCTTGCCTTCGGCGGCCTCGCTTTCGCGATCTTCCCCTGGCACATAGTCCTCGCCATCGATCTGGCCGCCGCGGCAATCATGGCCGTGGCGACTGCCTGGCCGTACCTGCGCCAGCGCGGGCCGCGGCAGATGGCCCGCACTCCCGAATAGCCTGACCGGCATGCCCGGGAACCGGCTCCGACGCGCTTTTCCGAATAATTTCTATCTAATGTAGAATTCAGGGGCGGTACTTCGCCGCCTGCCTTGACCAGCAATACGCCAGCGACGATTGGGATCTGATGACCTCCAACGCCGAACCGGAACCCGCTTCCGGCAACGGACCCGTTGGCGTCTCCGGCCCCACAAAATCCCTGTGGCTCAGGCTGCTGGCAATCAGTTCCGCGGCCTCCGCCGCAGCACTGGTGTTGACCGGCACAGCCGCCTACATCTTTAACGGCGCCGTGGGGTTCTGGTCCGCACTGTTCGGGGGCGCGCTGGTGATGGCCTTCTTTGCCATCAGCCTCGCGGTGGGCCACTTCGTCGGCCGCAACAACCCCTCCGGAGCGATCGGAGTGTTCGTCGCGACGTACTTCGTCAAGGTTGTCGGCTTCGCCGTGGTCCTCTTCGTCATCGGCGCCCCGGCCTGGCTGCACGACCGCTGGTTCCTGATCGGCGCCGTCGTCACCGTCGTGTTGTGGCAGGCAGCCGAAATTTACGGTTTCAGCAAGGCCAGGCTTCAGATTTACAACGATCCCGAAACGCGAAAAGGCGGCACCGATGTTTAGCCGCAAATCCGGCCGCAGGCCAGTTGGCGGACCACGTACCGGACCAGAAAACCAGCCAGCCAAATCACCCAAAACTACGCCCGGTGCCCCCGGTGTATCGACCGACGGAAGCGACGGCGGATACAACGCCGGAATCGCCGTCTTCAGCTACATTGTTGGCGGAATCATCGTCTGGAGTTTGATAGGGTGGGGACTGGATAATCTGTGGGGAACCCGCTGGATTGTGCTCGCAGGCGCTCTGCTTGGAGCTGCGGGAGGGTTCTATCTTTCTCATATGCACGGCCTCACCAGTAACAGAATTTCTGCTGGTGACGGCAATGCTGCACGTGGCCCGTCCCAGGACGAGGAACAGTAATGCCAAATAATTTTACAGGGGGAGAGGCGGGCACCAATGTCGCCGGTCCCCGCCCAACGCCCAATGATGGACACTGCAGAGAGGAAACGCGTTGATCGCGCTTGCGCTCCCGGCCCAAGA